>JAQICS010000062.1 GCA_027858435.1 Patescibacteria group bacterium
AATATTTAAATCCCTGTAATTAATTTTTAATTCATTTTTATTTTCTGGAAAATATATATAAAAACTATGTGAACCTCTGAAGTCTTGATCAATCACTAAATTACCAATATCTTTCTCATTAAAATTAATTTTTAATTCATTTAAATAATTATAAGTTATTAAGCATTTATTAATATTATCGCAATCTTTTAGGTTATTATTTTCTAAATCATTAAAAAAATCTTCTATATTTGAATAATTTTTATTTTTCTGAAACAAACTTACATTATCACCAATAACTTTATCCCAGTTTGAAAAATTATTATCAATTATCTTATTTTCAATTGGTTTTAACTGATATGAATTACTTGTTTTATCTTTTAATATACCTAATTCAACTATTGGAGTTTTATTTGATAGATTATTTCTATATTTAATATTTAATTTAACATTGTCAAAATTTCTGGGACTAAAAATAGAAAAATATACTGGTTCAGCAATAATTATTAAACTATTTTTTGTTTCTAAATCAAATCTTATACCTGGTCTGATGTCCGTTATGAAACCACGAGAGCTAAATATATTATCTTTAAAATCGCGTTTAAATTTAAAAGTACCTGTGGGTGAGAGTAGTATAAAAAGATATGCTAAAAATAATAGTAAAAAGACAACAGTTAAAACTATCCTAAATTTCTTTTTAAAAGGATTTATATCGTTTTTATTATTATTTATCATATAACAATAATATCCTATTTTAAGCTAATTTTCAACTTAAACAAAAAAGTAGATACATATCATTAAGTACCTACTTTTTTGTTATTCTAATTGAAACTTTAACTACTATTCTTTGCTAAAATCTTCTCTTTTTTTCTTTCCTTTATAACCTGTTCCAGCTGGAATTAAGGTTCCGATAATAACACTTTCTTTAAGACCTTCAAGATAATCAATCTTTCCATTAACAGCAGCGTCAATTAAGACACGAGATGTTTCTTGGAATGAAGCAGCTGATAGGAAACTATCAGTTGAAAGAGATGCTTTAGTAATACCCATTAACAATCTTTCTCCTTTAGCTGGTTTTTTAACTTCCTTGTTAGCTTGATAGAATACTTCTTCCTCAACTACTTCTCCTGGAAGCAGAACTGTATCTCCTGATTCAGTAATTTTAATTCTAGAAAACATTTGACGAGCTATGATTTCAATATGTTTATCATTTAAAGGTTGCCCCTGTGATGAGTATACATATTGAATTTCTGAAATAATGTATTTCTGAGTTTCAAGCATTCCTCTTAATTTAAAGAGTTCTCTTAAATCAAGACTTCCTTCGGTAAGTTGGGTTCCTTTTTTAATTTCTTCTCCATCTTCAACCATCATCATTGTTCCTTTCATCACTGGTAATTCTTTAATCTTTTCAATTTCATAAGTAACAGCTACAAATTTATCAGTCACCTCAACTACACCCTTATTACCTGACTTTACTACTTCACTGCCAATTTTAAATAGATCTGAATTTTTACTAACCTTATCACCATCTTTAACTAAAACTTTTTTCTCTAATTTTTTTACATCTTTAGCGGTTAGACCTTCAGCTAATTTTATTTCATTGAATTTTTCTGAGAAATAGTATTTGTCAGTTTCTTCTCCTATAAAATAAATGCTTAAAATTTTCATTTGTGGATTATCAACCATTATTTCTTTTCCATCTTTACCTTTAATAGTCTTTTTGGCAAATTCAATTTTAACCTTACCATCAACATCAGCCATTAGGGCTTTTTTCTTAGGGTTTCTAGCTTCAAAAATTTCTTCAACACGAGGTAAACCTTGGGTAATATCATCTTGAGAAGCTACACCACCGGAGTGAAAGGTTCTCATAGTAAGCTGAGTACCAGGCTCACCAATAGATTGAGCGGCAACAACACCAACAGTTGAACCAATTTTTATATCTTTATTATAAGCAAGATCCCAACCGTAACATTTTGAACAAGCTCCTTTATGTAAATTACAACTAAGAACAGATCTAATATATATATCTTCTATATCCTTAGTTTTAAGAAGTTCCATGTTTGCATTATCAACAATATCTCCTTCTTTTAAAATTACTTTTCCTTTAGAATCAACTGCATTTTTAGATAAATATCTTCCTAATACTTTTTTGAAGAAATCTTCTCCATTATCTTCAATTTCTTTTCTATTTAAGTATAATCCATCCTTATCTCCACAGTCATCTTCAGTGACAATTACGTCTTGAGAAACATCAACTAAACGTCTAGTTAAGTAACCAGCATTAGCAGTACGAAGAGCAGTATCTGATAGACCTTTTCTTACACCATGAGTAGAAATGAAATATTCAAGTACTCCAAATCCTTGTTTAAAGTTACCTTTAACTGGTAATTCTAAAATTGCACCAGATGGAGAAGTAACTAAACCTTTCATACCTAAAATCTGCACTGGTTGAGCCCATGAACCTCTAGCACCTGAATCAATCATGGAGAAAACCGGAAGAATATCAGTTAAACCGTTTTTACAAATAACAGAAATATTATCTTTTGTTCTAGTCCATTCTTCAACAACCTTTGAATATCTTTCACTATCAGTTAATAGACCATCTTCATATTGATCAGTAATAACTTCAATTTTATCTTCAGCTTCTTTAATTAACTTATCTTTTTCAGGAAATGATGGTAGGTCTCCAAATCCCCAAGATAATCCAGATTTAGTAATATATTTAAGACTTTTTTCTTTTAAACTATCAATAAACTCTACTGTTTCTTCTTCACCATATATTCTTAAACAGTCTTTAATTAAATCTCTAATTCTTCCTTTATTAACCACACTGTTAATAAATCTTAACTTTTCTGGTAAGAAGGCATTAAAAATTAAACGACCAACCGTAGTTTTGATTAATTCTCCTTCATAACGAACTGAAATAGCTTCGTGTAAATCAATTCCTTTGTTGTCATAAGCAAGTTTTGCTTCATCACCATCGTAGAAGTATTTCATTTCTTCTCTTTTCTTTTCCTCAAAACCTTTTTCTGAGAATGTAATATAATATGCACCCCAAACAATATCTTGACCTGGAGAAACAATTGGATCACCTGTAGCTGGTTTTAATAAGTTATGAGTAGCAAGCATGATTTCTTTTGCTTCTTTCTTTGCTTCTTTAGTTAAGGGAACATGAACAGCCATTTGGTCACCATCAAAGTCAGCGTTAAAAGCAGTACAAACTAGGGGGTGAATTTGAATCGCCTTACCCTCAATTAAGACTGGTTTAAAAGCTTGAATACCTAAACGATGAAGAGTAGGGGCACGGTTAAGTAGAACATAAGCGTCACTAACAACTTCTTCTAAAATATCAAATACTTCATCATGACCAGCTTCAATATATCTTGAAGCACTTCTAACATTGTGAACTATTTCTCGTTTAATAAGATGAGAAATGATAAATGGTTTAAATAATTCAAGAGCCATTACTTTTGGTAAACCACATTGATCAAGATCTAATTTTGGATTAACTACAATTACACTTCTTCCAGAATAGTCAACACGTTTACCAAGTAAGTTTTGTCTGAAACGACCTTGCTTACCTTTTAAAGTATCAGCTAATGATTTTAATTGTCTTTTTTGTCCAGTAGAGGCAGTAACTGTTTTAGTGTGGCGAGCTGAGTTATCAATTAAAGCATCAACCGCTTCTTGAAGCATTCTTTTTTCATTACGACAAATAACTTCAGGAGCATTTAATTCTGTTAATTGTTTTAAACGATTATTTCTATTAATAATTCTTCTGTATAAATCATTTAAATCAGAAGCAGCAAATCTTCCCCCATCAAGAGCAACCATCGGTCTTAAATCTGGTGGAATTACTGGAATAACTGTTAAAATCATCCATTCTGGACGAATATTATTGTTTTTAAAACTCTTTAGAAGTTTTAATCTTTTAATTAACTTTTCTTTTTTTGATTCAATTGAAGTTTCTAGCTTTTCTTCTAAATTTTTAACACTAGACTCAAGATCAATTTTTTCTAGTAATCTTCTGATTGCTTGAGCACCAATAGAAGCTTCAAAAATATGACCAAACTTCATGCTTAAAGTTTGATATTGATTTTCAGACATTACAAGAAGTGGTTTCAAATCTTTAAGTTCTTTTTGAGTTTCAGAAAATTCTTCTTCAAGGTATTCTAATCTTTCCTCTTTTTCTTTTAAAATTGATTTTTCATCTACTCCTTCAACTTTTTCTTCACTTTCTTTTAAGTCTTTTATTTTTTTCTTGTATTCGTTTTCGATGCTTTTATTTTTAGACTTGTATTCAGTCTTAATTTGTTCAATTGTTGCTTCTTTTAAACTTTCATCTACATCGATAACGATAAAACTTGCGTAATAAATTACTTTTTCAAGTGATTGAACGCCAAGGTTTAATAGTAATCCTATTTTAGAAGACAAGCCTCTTAGAAACCAAATATGTGTAGCTGGTACTTGTAATTTAATGTGACCTAATCTTTCACGTCTAACAACACTTCTGGTAACTTCAACGCCACATTTATCACAAACAATTCCTTTGTAACGAATTTTTTTATACTTTCCACAAGCACATTCCCAATCTTTTGTTGGTCCAAATATTTTTTCACAAAACAATCCATCTTTTTCAGGACGTTGTGTTCGGTAATTAATGGTCTCTGGTCTAATAATTTCACCATGTGACCATCCCAAAATTTCTTCTGGGCTAGCGAGTTTTAATTTAATTGCTGCAAAATCGCTGGTTTTTATGGGATTTAACATATGTTATAAGTTTATTATAATTATTTTATTTCCTTTACTACCGGAATTTTTATTATTTATTTTCTTCTTCGCTAGAATCCTATTTTTCTTCTTCTTTTTCTTCCTTTTTTTCTTTAATTTCTTTAGCTTCACCTTCAATTACATCTTTATCATCTAATTCTTCGAAGTCAGTTGCTACTTCTGAAGCAACCTCACCTTCACCACCAAGTAGTTCAATATTTAAACCTAATCCTTTTAACTCTCTGATTAAAACATTAAAAGATTCAGGAACATTTAATTTTTCTATTTCTTCACCTTTAATAATAGCCTCATAAGCCTTACTTCTTCCTGGAACATCATCTGATTTAATAGTTAACATTTCTTGAAGAGTGTGAGCGGCACCGTATCCCTCTAAAGCCCAAACCTCCATCTCTCCGAAACGCTGACCACCAGATTGTGCTTTACCTCCTAAAGGTTGTTGAGTGATAAGAGAGTATGGACCAATTGATCTTTGGTGAACCTTATCTTCAACCATGTGATTTAGTTTAAGTACATACTTATAACCAACCGTAATCTTATTATCGTAAGCCTCTCCTGTCTTACCATCAAATAAAGTAATTTTACCGTCTTCTGGTAAACCAGCTTTTTTAAGCTCGTCTTTTATCTGTTGCTCTGTTACACCATTTAAGGCTGGGGTCATAACTTTATAACCATTTTTCTGAGCGGCAAAACCTAAATGAGTTTCAAGTAGCTGACCAAGGTTCATACGAGAGATAATACCTAAAGGAGATAAAATTATATCTACCGGTGTACCATCTTCCATATAAGGCATGTCTTCAACTGGAACAACTTTAGAAATAACACCTTTATTACCATGACGACCAGATAATTTATCACCAACTTGAATTTTTCTAACATTAGCAACTGATATTTGAATTGACTTTAAAACACCAGCTGATAATTTATCTCCATCTTCACGAGAAAATATTTTAATATCAACAACTTTTCCATGTTCACCGTGTTCTAAATAAAGAGATGAATCACGAACATCTTTAGCCTTATCACCAAAAATAGCTCTTAGTAACTTTTCTTCAGCAGAAAGTGTAGTTTCACCTTTTGGTGTAATTTTTCCTATTAAAATATCACCACTTGATACTTCAGCTCCAATTCTAATAATTCCTTCTTCATCAAGATTTTTTAATTTTTCCTCAGAAATGTTTGGAATATCATTAGTAATAACCTCTGGTCCAAGTTTAGTGTCACGAACATCAATAGTATAGTTTTCAATATGAATAGATGAATAAACATCTTCTTTTACCATTCTTTCGGAAATTATAATAGCATCCTCATAGTTTAAACCTTCCCAAGTCATAAAGGCAGCTAATACATTTTTACCAAGTGCTAATTCTCCGTCATCAATTGCCGGACCATCAGAAAGTATTTGGCCTTTCTTAACCTTATCACCAACAGTAATAATTGGATGTTGATTAATACAAGTTGAATAATTTGAACGGATAAATTTATTTAAAGGATAAGAAATCTTTTCTCCTTTTTTTGTAGTTAATTCAATTATTGAAGAATCAACATATGAGATAGTACCGCTATCAGTTGCAATAACTATATGACCACTGTCACGAGCAGCTCTTTCTTCAACTCCAGTTCCAACAATAGGTGCATCTGTTTTAAGTAAAGGCACAGCCTGACGTTGCATGTTTGTTCCCATCAGTGATCTCTGTCCATCGTTGTGTTCCATGAAAGGAACAAGTGAGGTAGCGATTGAAATAATTTGATTAGCAGCTAAACCAACAAAATCAATTTTTTCTACATCCGCTACTCCTGGTTCACTGTATTTTCTAACCTCAAATTTATTTACGATAAAATACCTTTTATCATCAGTAGGGATAGTAGCATCAGCTGTAATATATTTTTCTTCCTCAGAAGCATCAAGATAGACTACTTCATCAGTAACATGACTTCCTTTCTTGTCATGTTTAACTTTGTAATATGGAGTTTCAAGGAAACCATAAGTATTTAAACGAGCATAACTAGCTAAGTGACCAACTAAACCAATATTTGGACCCTCGGGAGTAGCAATCGGACAAATACGTCCATAATGAGTAGTATGAACATCGCGAACATCAAATCCAGCTCTTTCTCTAGTTAAACCACCAGGACCCATAGCTGATAAACGTCTTTTGTGTTCTAATTCAGCTAAAGGATTAGTTTGATCCATGAATTGAGATAACTGAGAAGACATGAAAAATTCTTTCACCACCCCAATTACTGGACGAGCATTAACAAGTTTTGATGGTGTTAGAGAAGCGATATCTGAAGTTGACATCCTGTCTTTAACAATTCTTTCCATACGAGCTAAACCAACTCTAAATCTGTTTTGAATTAAACCACCAATTGCTCTAATTCTTCTATTTCCTAAATGATCAATATCATCTTCAGGTTCTTTTGTTATATTTAAACGAATTACTTCTTTTAATATTAAAATTAAATCTTCACGTCTTAAAATACGATTTTCTTTATTAGTTGAAGAAAGGTCAAGATTAAATCTTCTGTTTAATTTGTAACGTCCAACTTTTCCAAAGTCATAACGGTCAAATCTAAAAAACATTGAATGAATAAGAGATTTAGCATTTTCAGCAGACGCTAGGTCTCCTGGTCTAATTCTTCTATATACTTCTTGTAATCCTTCTTCTTCATTGCTAGCTAAGTCTTTTTCAATTGTAGCATCAATGAAAGTTGGCTCATCTTCATCTTTTACTAAATCAACATCAGAAAATAGCTTTTTAATTTCTTCATCAGTTGCATAACCAAAAGCTCTAAGAAGTGAAGTAGCGGCTACTTTTCTTTTTCTATCAATTCTAACCCATAGAACTTTATTAGCATCTGTTTCAATTTCTAGCCAAGCACCTCTATTTGGAATAATTTTGGCACCGTAACATTTCTTGTTTTTAACATAATCAGCAGTAAACATTACACCAGCACTACGGATTAACTGAGAAACAATAACTCTTTCAATTCCATTTACAATAAAAGTTCCGTTTCCAGTCATGATTGGAAAATCACCTAGAAAAACTTCTTGGTTAACTGCTTTACCAGTCTTTTTATTTAAAAGTCTAGCCTTTGCTCTTATTGGAGCCTCATAGGTTATATTTTTCTGACGACTTTCAGTTTCAGAAAATTTAGGCTCATCCATATAATAATCCTCAAAATACAATTCCAAGTCACGACCAATAAAGTCAGTAACTGGATTAATTTCCTCAAAAAGCTCAGCTAAGCCTTCCTTTAAAAACCAATCGTAGGAATTAGTTTGAATTTCGATCAAGTCCGGCATCGCTGCGGCTACCGCAGTCTCGGAAAATGATTTTCTTTTTGACATAAGATATTAAGGTTAGAGATATAACTAATTTTTAACACAAAAACCCCAACCCCAAAAGATGGCTTGAGTTTCAAGTTCATGTTTGTTAGTTATTCTTTTTATAAATCACTTCGTTAAAAAAAGTGTCGAGATACTTATATACTATTACATATTTGTTTTTTTGTCAATTCCTAGTTTTTCCACAATCTCTTCTTTAACTACCTCTCTCTCATCCCAAGGAATTTTTTCACCATTTGCTACACAAATTTGCTGCTCTGCTCCTTTGCCAGTAAATAGAACTAAATCATCTTCATTGGCTAAAGATATGGCTTTAGCAATTGCTTGACGACGATCGGTTATTTTAAACAAGTTTTCATTTAAGGTTTTTTTACCATTTACAGCCCCTTTAGCTACTTCATCTATAATCTCCTCTGGATCATCATCATATGGGTCTTCATTGGTAATAATAACTATATCAGCGGCTTTAGCTGCCAGTTCTCCTAAAATTGGTCTTCTAGCCTTATCTCTTCCACCTCCAGTTGATCCTAGTAGGTGAATTAATTTATTATGAGGGATTAAGCCAATTACTTCATATAACTTCTCCATTGCCTTAGGTTCAAAAGAATAATCAACAATAGCTTTAAAATTTTGACCAACATCAATCATTTCTAATTTACCTGCTAAGCTATGTACACTCTTTAAACCTTCTTCAATCTTTTCTTTTTCTATACTTTGACTTAAACCAAGAGCATAAGCGTTAATGGCATTTTTTGCATTAAAATCTCCCAATAATCTTAAATTTATCTTTTCATCTCCGATATAAAAACTAGTTCCTGAAAAATTTGATTCAATATTACTACCTCTAAGTATTGTTAAATCTTTAGGAATATGATCACTTTTAACTTGAGATAATAATTCTTCACTATCAAAATCATCAGCAAAAGAACAAATATACTTAGCTTCACTCCAAAAATTTAAGAAATAACTGGCATGATCATCATCTCCATTTACAATTATAGTTTTAGAAATTCTTTTTAGATCAAGTTTTTTTAATTGGGTTTTTGGAGTGACAACTTTATGGTCTTCATTAATATACTTATTCTTTCCTCTTTTTAAATGTGAAAATAATCTACCCTTAGTTTCCTTGTATTTCTCAAAACTACCATGTGAATCAATATGTTCTGGGTATAATCCGGTAAAGAGGATAATATCATAGTTAATGAATCTATGTCTAAACTGTTTAATACCCTCTGATGTAGTTTCAACAATTGCATAAGAACAACCATTTTTTGCCATTCTGGCTAAAAGTTTTTGAATAAAAAATCTTCCTGGCATAGTCATTTTCTTATCATTTAACCATTCTCTATCTCCATCAGAAAAAATAGCAGTAGAGGTTAATCCGGTTTTATAACCCGCAGAAGATAACATTTTAGCCATTAAATAGGCTGAGGACGTTTTTCCAGCTGTACCAGTTATTCCAACTATTATTAACTTACGACTAGGAAATTTATAAAAAATTGCCGCTAAAAAGCTTAGAATAAAATGATAAACTGGACTAATTGCTTTAAACAATTTTTTAGGTATTAATTTTTTTATTTTATCTAACATAAATTGATTTAGTTTTCAGATGACAACAAGTTATTTTTAATTTTACTAGAAAACTCTTCCGTTTTCACTAATCTTTTCTTTTCTTCTTCTAAATACTTAGAAACCTGACTTAAAGACTCATTTTTTTCCTTGGCATATTCTTGGCCTCTTACATCGTTTATTATTCCGTCATCAAGCTCTTCAATAATACTTTCCAATTCAGATAACAACACGCCATGTCTGTATTTTAGTTCAGCAATATTATTTTTTAACATTTCTTTTTTTTCAGAAAAGGTTATTGCTTCTTCTTTTGATGCAAGTTGATCAACCCCTTTTATTTCCTCAGGGTTAAACATGTTTTTTGGATTTTCAAAATTGTTCATATATTTAAAATTAAACTATCTAGCAAAAAACATCTCATCATCTTCATCAAAAGGAAGTTTCTTTTCTGTCCCATTTTCATTTTTTGTCTTTCCTTTTTTTTCTTCTTTATTATTTTCTTTATTATCTTCATCTTTATCTTTAATGTTATTATCTTCGTCTTCATCAATATCATCTTCTTCGTCTTCATCAATATCATCTTCATTCTCATTGTTTAAGTCTTTTTTAACTAATTCATTTCCATCATCATCCTCATGTTCTTCTTCATCTGCATCATTATCTAAGTTATTTTCTTCCTCTTCATTTTTAACTTCTACTTCCTCATCAGCCTCATCTGCATCATCAATCTCTTCTTCATCTGAGCTTTGATTAGTAAAAGATAGTGTTCCATCATCTCCTTCATCTTCATTTGAAAAATAATTTTCTGGTGCCTTAGATGAATTTCTATCATGAATTGGGGCAGAAGACATTGCATTGCTTTCACTTTGATATTGTTCTTGACTTACCATTACTTCACGAGGTTTTGATCCATTTGGTGGTCCAATAATATTTGACTCTTCTAACATATCCAAAATCTTGGCTGCTCTTCCATAACCAATTGAAAGTCTTCTTTGAAGCATTGAAGTAGAGGCTTTTCCAGCTTTAATAATTATTTCTTTAGCTTCTTCAAATAATTCGTCTTCATCACCATGATTGCCATCAAGCCCAACTCCAGCAATACCACTAACCTTTTGTCTATCAGTAATTCCTTCAAGATATTCTGCTTCTCCACTCTTTTCTTTAATATATCCTACAATATTATTAATTTCTTCATCACTTAGAAATGCGCCTTGTATTCTTTTAGGTTTAGAAACTTCAGCAGTTGAAAAAAGCATATCTCCTTGACCAAGAAGTTTTTCAGCTCCTGATGAATCAAGTATTGTCTTAGAGTCAACTAAAGAAGCTACTGAAAAGGCAATTCTTGAAGGAATATTGGCTTTAATTAAACCAGTGATAACATCAACACTAGGTCTTTGAGTAGCTAAAATTAAATGAATCCCAATTGCTCTGGACATTTGCGCTAAACGAATAATAGCTGCTTCAATTTCTTTACCACTAGTCATCATAAAGTCAGCTAACTCATCAACGATAAAGACAATGTATGGTATTTTTTCTTCTGCTACTTCATTGTACGCGTGTATATTTCTTTTACCGTATTTATTTAACAAATCATATCTTCTATCCATTTCATTTAAACACCATTTTAGAGCATTAATTGTTTTATTAACTTCTGTGATAACTGGAGTTAATAAATGAGGAATACCGTTATATGTTGGTAGCTCTACTCTTTTAGGATCAACCATGATGAATCTTAAATCATCAGGATTGTTTTGATAAAGAAGACTAATGATAATAGTATTTAAACAAACTGACTTACCAGAATTAGTAGCTCCAGCTACCAATAGATGAGGCATCTTTGATAAATCATACAACCAAGAATTACCAGCTACATCTTTTCCAAGAGCTATCATTAAATTATTTTTTCTCTTTTTAAAACTACTTGATTCAAGTATTTCTCTTAAACCAACTATAGCCTTGGTTTCGTTTGGTACTTCAACCCCAACCAAAGATTTTCCCGGGATTGGTGCTTCAATTCTAATTGGGTGAGCCGCTAATGATAGTGATAAGTCATTGTTAAGAGAAGTGACTCTAGATAGTTTTACCCCTTCTTCTGGTCTAAAGGTGTATTGAGTAACAGTTGGGCCAATTTTTGTCTCACCCATTTCTACATTTATTCCAAACTTAGCTAAAGTTTTTTGAATTCTCTCTGCATTATGATTAGTGTTTCCTCCTTCAGCTTTAGAAATTTTGTTGTTTAATAAGCTTAAAGGAAGGTCAATCTTAATTGATTTCTTAGGCCAAGATATTTTTTCCTGTACTTTTGTTTTTCCTTCATGTAAAGAAGCAGGATTAATTTCATCATCAGATGATCTTTTAATATCTTTTTTCTCCCAAGAATTTAAAACTTCAGATCTAGCTTTTTCAATAATACTTTCTTTTTCTTCTTCTTTATTTTCTTCTTCATTATCATCTTCTTCGCCTTCTTCCTTTTCCTCTTCTTCAGATTTAGAAAATAAGGCTTTAAAAAATTCTATAAAAGGTTTAAATATTTTGAGTAGAAAGCTTTCTCTTCCAATAATTTTAGAAAGTGAAGTGTTAAAGAAAAGTAAAAGAGAAATTAAAAATAGAGCAATTAAAATAATTACTCCACCCCAAAATCCAAACGCGTGATTAAAAAATTGACTTAGATAATAACCAACATAACCTCCTCCATTTCCTGACTTAGCAATTTCTATCCATTTGCTTTGTTCAAGAAAAAAATGGAAAAGACTTTGATAGGAAATAAATAAAAGAGATAAACCAAAATAATCGGTAAACTTAAAGGTTCGTTTATTCTTACTAACAAGTGCTAGAGCCCAATATATGAAAATTAAAGGAACTAACCATTTACCAACTCCAAAGGCTATTCCTAAATATTTTGAAATAAAAACACCAAATTGACCTGATAAATTAAATAGACCTAAAAAACTAAGCAAACCAAAAACTGCTAAAAAAACTACATATATGCTATTTTTAGTTTTATCCCCCAATTCTATTGGCGGTAAATTAACATAATCAAATACTTTTTGTTTTTTCTTTTTTCTTCCCATATTTATTTATATATAATCCTATTTTACCGACAAATAGCGCTTTTAGCAAATTAAGGGTTTATAAATTCATTCCCTTCTTTATCTTTTCAAAAAGATTTATCGCCTTACTTGGTTCTTTGTCAAATTTCAAAAATAAGTAAACAGCTGTTCTAATGCCAGTCCAATAATAGTATAGATTTATTCTTTCTTGTAACTCTTTGGTTAATTCTAAATTTCTTTTCTCTAAATATCTATTTAAAAATATTTCCTTTAATTCTTTAGCTAGATTCTCATCTTTTTCAACAGTTCTTGACATTACGTTGTGCTCAACTTGTTGCATAAAAGTTCCTATGTCTCTAGTAAAATCACTACGACAAAAATCAGAAAAATCAATAACTCCTAAACGACCAGGGCCAATATCTATTAGATTTTCCAAGTGAGCATCCCCATGAATAACTGCTATATTTTCTTTGTTTTTGAAATACTTCTCTTCGGTTTTGATAAACCAATCATAGGCTTTTTTTAAATCCTTATCATAGACACCGTCATAGCGAAGACTCATTTCTCGTAAAACAGCTTCTTTACCAGGAATTACTGTCTCAATTCTTTCCATGCCTGGATTTAGTTCTAGATTTTCATCAACATCAAGTTCATGAAGACGGGCAAAAAAATCAGCTGCCATTACAATTTTTTTCTTTAAAGACTCTACTTTACCTTCTTTTAATAAATGAAGAACATTTCGGCCTCTTAAGGCACGATAAAAAACTCCTCTAAATTCTTCTGAGTAGAATAAAGGATGAGGTATTTCAATTGGTTTAGCATGCAAAGAACTATCCCAAAAGTATTTTAATATTTGATAAGCTCTTTCTCTTGGCTCATGACTATGAGCAGAGCATATAATTCTTATTTTATTTATTCCTCCTTCTTTGTTAATAAAAAAAGTTTTAAATTCAATTACAACATGATATGATCCCTCCCAAATCATTTTTTTATACGGTGTAATTTGAATTTTTTTTATATCAACAAAGTATGGATAAATTGGTAATATTTTTTCTTTAAAATAAGATAAAACGAATTTCTCGTCCAAAAGGTTTAAAATGTTGTACATAAACTAGAATTATTTTCCGAACCAATGTTTCTCCCAGTGCTCTCGCCAAAGATTCTTATTAATTTTTAAATAATATTTTTCTGCTGTTAATTTTATATGTTTACTTTTATTTAAAGTCAAACTCCTAATAGATCTTATCAAATCATTGAGCCCTCTATCAACAATATCTGGATTCCAGGCATAAGGACCAAAATTTGCGGAAAAATCATTAGCACTAGCCCACCAAAAAGTACAACTAGCTAGTCCTCTTACTAAATGCCATCTATACCAGTAATAGTTTTCATCTTCCTTGTATTCATCATTTACTGAAATAGCTAAATTTGCCAATCTCCAAAGATCGCGATGTATTTTATTCTTTTTATTACTCCAAAGTATAAAAGGCTGTCCACTTTCTAAATCTTTTTCACTTGATTCCCAACTTGAGGGTCTTAAATCCACTTCTTTTATTTCCTCTTCCTTAAATTTATTTAAATAACTAGAAATATTTTTTGTTTTAACCTTATCACTTAATCTGGCAATTTTTTCCATTTCCCCAGTTGGATCTTCATGTCTTAGTCCATAAAGCTCACCATCAGTTCCAGTTATTATCATTTCTTCTCTAAATCTTTCTTCTTTTAAATGCTCAATTATTAAATCTGGTGGATAAGCTCTCGATTGATTTCTATCTCTAAAAATAATTTTTAATCCACTCAACCTATCTTTATATGGTTTTTTTCTATCAAATTCCTTTACTCCAAAAGCAGAAAATTCATCTAACATTGCCCAATTGTATCCCATTTCTTTAACCACTCTAGCTGTTGCCACAGAATAAGCCATTTCTGGAAAGAAAAAACCACTTGGTTTAAAATCACTGCCAAAAAACTTTTTAAGTATTTCCTCATTTGTTTTAATCTGTCTTTTAACCTCATCTTCAGGCATAAGAGGCAAAAGAGCGTGATAGGCGGCTGTTCCAACCAGCTCCAATCTTTTCTCTTCAACCAACTTTCTCATTCTTATAATAAAATCTTTTTCTCCCATCTCATCTAATCTTTCTAAAAGACAACCGCTAATATTTATTGTTAATTTAAATTTAGGATTTTCTTCAAGTAGTCTTATTATTCTAAAATAACTTTTATCAAGTGCTTCTTGAATTACATACTCTTCAATGTTTGCAGGTTGATAAAAGTGTAGAAAATTTATCCAAGTCATATTTTTTTATTTATCTTTTAAAGCTTTTCTATAAAGCTCTATATATTTATTCGCCGGTATCTCCCAACTATTTGATTGTTTCATTACTTTTTTAACCAAGCTTCTCCAAGTTATTTTAAAATCAAAATTTTCAAGAGCTCTAATAATGGTAGCAAAGAAAAGATAGGAATTTTCTTCTTTAAAAGTAAAACCATTTCCTTTTTTATTTCCAGGATTATAATTTTCTACTGTATCATGTAGTCCACCAATTTCTCTTACAATTGGAATACAACCATAGCGCATAGCTATTAACTGATTAATTCCGCAAGGTTCATGATTTGAAGGGAGTAAGAATAAATCACTACCAGCATACAACAATGTTTCCATGTCTTGCTCAAAAGGCATCCAAATCATTTTATTTGGATATTTTTTAGCAATCTTTTTAATAGGTTTTATATACTCATCATTTCCATCTCCCATAAAAACAAGTTGAATATCAAATTTAAGCAATTCTTCTAAAATACTTAAAATCAAATCAAAACCTTTTTGAAAGGTTACTCTAGAAGTTGTACAAATTACTGGCACGTCTTCATCTCTTGGCAAGCCAACTTTTTCTTGTAGATATAGCTTATTATCTCTTTTAGCACTAGCTGAATCATCGGCTAAATAATTAGTTCTAAGCCCTGGGTCTTTTAACGGGTTATAGGTATAATAGTCAATTCCATTAATAATTCCATATAATCTATCTTCTCTGTTTTTTAAAATCCGATGTAAATCTTGACCAAACTTTTTTGTCATTATCTCTAAACGATAGCGCTCAGATACAGTATTTATCATATCAGCCGATAATATCGCTCTTTTAGCAAAGTTAATAGTCTCAACTCTTTTATCATCCATATGAGGAATTCGTGATCTTCCATAATCTTTATTTTCAAGAGGAATCTCCCACCAATTATGTCCCAGTTGAAAAATGAGATTATGGATGGTAAAGATTGATTTTGCTTTTTTTAAAGTTTTAGAATAACGAAAATCTGTTTTTAAGTAATATGGAATAAGCCCAGTCTGCCAATCATGACAATGAATAATGTTAACTGGATTTTTAAGAAGAGATAATAGTTTTAAAGAAGCAACACTAAAAGCTAAGAAACGAGCATTCTCATTTTTAAAACCATAATAATATTTCTTTTTAGAAAAAAATTCAGGATAGTCTACAAAATAAATTGGAAGACCTTCCATTAAATAACCTTTGTAATAATTTACTTTTATTACCTCACTGCTATTAATAAACACTTTAACATCCTCAAAAACCGGAGTTAAGTTCCACTCTTTTTTATCAATTAATTTTCCATAAAGAGGAGTAATAACCATTACTTCATGTCCTAATCTTTTTTGTGCTTTTGGTAAACTACGCACCACATCGCCTAGCCCTCCTGTTTTAGAAAAAGGAGCAACTTCTGAAGCGATGTGAACTATTTTTAATTTTCTCGACATAAAAATTGATTATTATTTAAGGCACAAATTGCTACCGCTAACGCATCAGCGGCATCATCTGGTTTAGGGATTTCTTTTAATTTTAAAATCATCTTAACCATTTTTTGTACTTGATTTTTTGTTGCCCTTCCATAGGAAGTAACTGCTTGTTTAACTTGTGGTGGGGTAAACTCTTTTAAATCAAGATTGTTTATTTTGATAGATAGTATAATGACTCCTCTGGCTTGTCCAACTATTAAAGCTGTTTTTACGTTTTTATTGAAAAATAATTCTTCTACTGCCACGTAATCTGGTTTATACTCTTTAATTATATCATTTAAAGAATTAAATAGCTCTTCAAGTCTATTAGCAAGTGATAGCTTGGGGGAAGTTTGTATTGATCCATAAGTCAAACATTCAATACTGCTTCCATTATCTCTTATAACCCCGTAACCAGTATCAGCAATACCGGGATCAAGACCAAGAATAATTCTTGACATAATTTCTAGTTTAAATTTGTAAAGACTGTACTTACATCTTCATTATCTTCTAATTCTTCTAGTAATCTGTCTATCTTTTCACTTTCTTTGTTTTCAAGATCTATCTTTTCTTTAGCTACATATTCTATTTCAGCGGAATCAAGGTTTAACCCTTTATCTTTTAAATATTTTTCAATACTTTGCAGGTCAGCTACTTCTGTTTGAATAACTATACCCTCTTCTTCCTGATGAAAATCTAAAATATTTTTATCTATTAATTCAAGTTCTAGCTCATCTACATTTATTTTATTTAACTCTTCTTTTTCTATTCTAATAACACCAGCTTGAAAAAAATTCCACATAACAGATGAAAGTGAGCCACCATTTTTGGTAAAAATATGGCGAACTGATGATCCACTTCTATTCTTATTATCTGTCAAACATTTCACTATTACTTGTATATTTGGTGGCAGTATTCCTTCATAATATATTTCCTCAACAATGTCTCCACCTAACTCTCCAGTTCCTTTTTTAATAGCCCTTTCAATATTATCCTTAGGCATACTAGAACTTTTTGCTCTATCAATCGCTGTTCTAAGAGAAGGATTGGCTTCTGGGTCACCACCAGCTCTAGCGGCAATGGTAATAGCATTACCAAGTTTTGTAAATATTGCGCCCCGCTTAGCGTCAACAACTGCTTTTTGCCTATGCGTTGTTGCCCATTTTGAGTGTCCTGACATATTTAAAAATAATTAAATTTAACAAAATCCAAACTTAGCGAACTTAAAAACGCTTTCTTTTAGAATAACTTGAATTGAAATAAAAATCAAGATGAATTATAATTGATTTATATGAATAACAATAGCCAAAAATTACCTAATCTAAACGAAAGCTTGCTTCAAGCTTTAGAATTTTTTAGGTCAAAAAAACTTAATAAATTAAATACATCCTCTTTCAACTTCCCCATTGTTGTTGGTAGTGGAAATGCAATCAACACCGGTAAACTTCTTTTTGGAAAACAAGCCGCCTTATTTGCTAGTGAGAGTAATTTAAAAGAAATGCTTAAAAACTACAAAAAGCTTTTTAACAAAAAAATTATTAAAGAAGCTGTAGTTATTTCCGCCTCTGGTGAAAAAGATTCAGTTTGGGAAATAAAAGAGTTAAAAAAATTAAATTTAAAAATAACTCTTTTAACTTGCTCCCCTAACTCAACAGCTGCTAAATTTGCAGACAAAAATATAATATACTCTAAAATTCCTGAACCATATACATATAATGTCTCAACCTATTTAGGTATGATACTTTCAAGCACTGAAGAAAAAGCGCAAGACATTGAAAAGTATATTAAAAAAATTAAACTTCCCAATAATTTTTCCTCATATAAAGCCTTTACTTTTATTCTCCCTGATAAATACGCTAAGCTTGCACCAATGCTTGAAATAAAAAGAGATGAACTTTTTGGATCTCGTCTTTCTCTTAGAGCTTTTAGTGAAGGACAAGCTCGTCATGCTAAATTTGTAATCCCTTGGGAAAAAGAATTAGTGATAAGTTTTGGTAAGAATAAATATTTTGGTGTAAAAAATAGTCGCTTAGAAATTAATTTACCAAAAAATGCTAATTTTGGCTTGCTATTTTCTCTAACTTATTATATTATCGGCTTAATTCAAGAAGTAAAGCCTAATTATTTTAAAAACAACATAGAAGAGTATTGCAAAGTTGGACCTAAGGCTTACGGAAAAAAGACAGAGTTTAAAATGATTGTTGAATAAGCGATAATTATTAAGCATATCAAAACCAAGTTAAAACAAAAACTTAAGAAATTATTAATAGATAGTGGACTTCTAGGTATAAAAGCACTATCACTTATAGGGAAATTTTTAAGCGCTATTGTTACAGCGATTGTTTTTGTTTTTAGAAAAATACTAAAACTATTTTTCTATAATTTTTTAATTAAAATATATTACGCCATATTTCGTTTAAAAAGGAATGAATTAGGTGGAAAACCTCTTAAATTATTTTTAAAAAAAGAAATAGGTGGCTTATTTATTATAATAATAGCCCTTACTTTATTCTTTAATAATATAAACAGTGAGAGAGGTATTAAAATAGCTAACGCTAAATTATCAAAAACAACTGCTGCTAACTTAATTACTTCTGACTTTGATACAAATATTGAAGAAGACTTAATTGAAGAAAAGCTAACTCCCGCTATTATCAATAACGCTCGTCTTAACTCTCAAAACAAGGAATATCAATATGTTGAAAAAGATTATTCAATAGAAAAGAATGAGACTAACAACTTTAATTCATTTACCCTAAATCCGGAAGGAGACTTAATCTATAAACCAATTATTTCTAGTACCGCTACCAGTTCTGCAACTACCTCTGAAACTGAGGCAGAAAGAAGAACAGAAATTATTGAATACACAGTTCAACCAGGTGATACAGTATCTACAATTGCCTCTCGTTTTGGTATTACAATTAACACTATTTTATGGGCAAACAATTTAGCAAATTATAGTATAATTAGACCTGGTCAAGAATTAGATATCCTCCCATATAGTGGTCTGCTTTACACAGTTGAGTCCGGTGACAGTATGTCAAGAATATCAAATCTCTATGATATTGAAATCAGTGAAATAACAGAGAAAAATGATTTAAATAACAATGAAGGTCTTAAAATTGGACAAAAATTAATACTTCCTGGAGCAAGTAAAATTACATACTCATCTTCAAATACTAGTTCAAATACCACCACAAATACCAATACTTCAAATACAAGTAATACTAACACTAATACTAGCAACAAAGTTCCAGCAGCCACGGCAGTTGATAGTACTAGTATGGTTTGGCCAACCGAAGGTCATCGAATAACTCAATACTTTAACTGGAGTCATAATGGTTTAGATATTGCCAACAAAATTGGTACACCAATTTATGCAGCCGATGCTGGAACTGTAGAAATAGCAGCTACAGGCTGGAATGGTGGTTATGGTAATACATTTTTAATTAATCACGGAAATGGAAAGAAAACTAGATATGGACATCTAACCTCACTTTATGTTAAATCTGGAGATACGGTAACCAAAGGTGAAAATATTGGTGCTATGGGATCAACTGGTAGATCTACTGGTCCCCACATTCACTTTGAGGTTGTTATAAACGGAACTAGATATAATCCTTTAAATTATATTAAATATTAAAAAAATATGAACATTATAATTGGAATTCTAATTTTACTAGCTGGCGTTCTTTTAGTCGTTAAATCAGACTGGTTTTTAAATAATTTTGGTAGAATGGCTTGGGCTGAAAAATTCTTTGGCACTTCAGGCGGAACTCGTCTTGGCTATAAAATGCTAGGTATTTTATTTATCATAATCGGAATTATTTTTATAACTGGATCCGGTAATTCATTTATGGGTTGGCTTGTTAGTCCGCTAGTTAGATAGAAAAATTTTTATTAACAACTTGAAACCTTGACCTTTTTAAAATTTATTGTTAATATATTCTTGTTTTCCAAAATATGGGCCCTTAGCTCAGTTGGCTAGAGCACCTGCTTTGCAAGCAGGGGGTCAAGGGTTCGAGTCCCTTAGGGTCCACATAACACGATTTTTACTTAAAATGTCTCAAATTGAGCCATTTTTTGATTTTATTTGCATTTTTTATGATATTATGATATTATAATTCTATACGTTCCTAAAAAGCGGAACTAAAAGAAATATATGCAATTTATAGACTTAAAGACACAATTAAAAGACTTTTTAATTTTTTCTACATTGGATATAGAAAAGATAGATTCTGAATTTCATAATCAAAGATTGAGTGAGTGGCGAGAAAAAGATTATATTAAAAAGATTACTAAGGAATATTATATTTTTTCTGATTTAGAAATAAACGAATCAGTATTATTTTTAATTGCTAATAAAATTTATTCGCCATCATATATTTCTTTCGAAATGGCTTTATCTTATTATAATTTAATACCAGAAGCAGTTTATGGTGTTACTTCAGTTAGTTCTAAAAAAACTAATCATTTTAAAACTGATTTAGCAGAATTTATTTATCGAAGTATTAAGCCGGAATTGATGTTTGGTTATAAGCTGGTTGAATATCAAGGGCATTATTTTAAAATAGCAGAAATAGAAAAAGCTCTATTAGATTATTTTTATATCAACACACAACTTAAAACAACTAATGATTTTATTGGAATACGTTTTAATATAGAGGAATTAAACAATAGAGTTGATAGAGATAAATTAAAAAGATATCTTAAGGCTTTTAATAATAAAAGTTTGGCTGAAAGAATTAATAATTTACTAAAATATATTGATCATGCTTAATTTAAAACAAATAGAACAATATTATCCTGATAATCTACGTGGTTTTAGAAAAAATATGTTGCGTGAATATTTGCAATATAAAATTTTAGAAATTATTTTTAATTCTAAGATAACTGATAAATTATCTTTTTTAGGTGGTACTGCTTTATGTGCTGTTTATGGCAATACTCGTTTTTCAGAAGATCTTGATTTTGATAATTTTGGGCTTACCGAAGAAGATTTTACTTATTTATCACATGAAATTAAAAAAAGAATGGAGGACTTGGGTTATCAGGTGGAAATAAGGAATGTTTTTAAAGGAGCATATCGTTGTTATATTAGAATACCTAAAATTTTATATGATAATAATATTTCTGAATTAGAGGGTGAAAAAATAATGATTCAAGTTGATACAGCACCACATAATTTTGAATATGAACCAGATAAAAAAATTCTAAACAAGTTTGATGTTTTTACTCAAATTTTAGTAACACCGTTAGATATTCTGTTATCACAAAAAATATATGCTGTATTAAATCGTAAGCGAGCTAAGGGGCGTGATTTTTTTGATATTATATTTTTATTGCAAAAAACAAAACCAAATTATAAATATTTGGCAAAAAAAATTAATATAAAAAATAGTAAAGAATTAAAACAAAAACTTGCAGAATATTTGAGTTCTATTGATTTAAAAGATCTGGCTAAAGATGTTGAACCATTTTTATTTAGCCCAAAAGATAGCAACAAAGTTACCATGTTTCGTGAATATATAGAACAAATAGATTTATAGTAGTCTGCTATAATCATATTTTAGTCTAGAGCTAAATATCCCAAAACTAAGATTTTTTCTCTTTCCTTAATTAAAAAATGCGCGCCTGAAATTACATAAAGATAAGTAGGGCAAAAATTTATTAGTTTTGGAATACCGCATTGTTAAATGCGGTTGCCTGAGGAGTGGGTGGGCCAACTGCGCTTACCAGAGCAGCTACGCGCCATTCGTATTAGTCGCGAAATAGGTTCGGACTTCGTTGAATACGTACCACCAAAAACTCCTAACAATTTGTTAGGGGTTTTTTTATTATTGATGTATAATTAAATTATTAATATTAAACATATATTTACAAAATAAATTTTAAAAATTAAAAATCATAAAAAACATATCTATGGGTAACAATTTACAAGGATATATTAATACTCAACTTAAAAGAGGAATTAGCAAAGAACGCATTAAAGAATCTCTTAAAGCTCAGGGTTGGCAAGAAAAAGACATTGAAGAGTCTTTCAATTTAAATGAATCTCAAAAAACTTCTTCAAAAAAAATACCAAAAAAATTAATAACAATTATTCTTTTTGTAGTTTTAGGTTTAGTTGTTATTGGAGGTGCTGTCTTTTCATATTTTAAATACTTTCAAACACCTGAGAAAGTTCTTGCAAAGATGATGGAAAAAATAACTGAGATAGAAACAATACAATACAGCAGTGAAATAGATTTTGAACTTACAATCGATGAATCAGTAGATTTATCAATGTTTTCAGACTCAGAAGCAGAAGAAAAGAACTCTGATACTAAAAATACCACTATTAATTTTGCTGGTTCTTTAGATTTTCGCGATGAGGATAATAAAAAAAGTGATTTTAAACTTGATATTAAAAGTAGCATGATACCAGATTCTATAGGTTTAGAAACAAGATTTATTGAAAAAACTATTTATTTCTCTTTAACAAGTTTGCCTTCTATTGATTTTTTGGATTTTTCATTATTAGAAAATCAATGGGTTAAAGTTGATATTAAAGAAATAGAAGATCAAGTAGGTCAAGAAGTTACAGAAAAAAAAGAATCTTTTGATTTAACATCTGAGCAAAAAGAAAAAATTAAGAAGAAGTTGGAAGAAAGTAGTAGTTTTGAAATTACAGAAAAATTAGATAGTGAAACAATTAATAATATTAATACTTACCATTATAAATATAAAATAAACAATGAAAATCTTGTAATTTTAATAGAAGAAATTTCTAAAATTATTAATGAAGATGAATTAGATGATAATGAATTACCTGAAATCAAAAATACCTTAGAAAACTATGAAGATTTTGAAGGAGAAATATGGATTGGTAAAAAAGATTATTTTCTCCATAAAATTACCTTAAAAATACAAGCAAAAGAAGAAACAGAAAAAAATAAGGAGAAAAATAAAGAAGAAACTGAAACAGATAATAACATTGATAATATAGATATTGCTATTCAATTAAAAAATCATAACCAAGACATAGAAATAACAGCCCCTGAGTCAAGTAAGTCTATTGAGCAATTTATCGAAGAGGCATTTTCTTTAATGCTTCCACCTACACAAGATTTGGGCTTTACAGATACTACAAAAGAAGGTAGTGAATTTACAGAAGAATTAATTGATCAGAACAATGATGATGTAAAGGAAAAAAATGACGAAGGGGACGAATTAATTAAAGAAGAGTTAAGTGTGACAGAAATAGAAGAATTGAAAAATAAAGACAGTGACAATGATGGATTATCTGATTATGAAGAAATGTTTACATACAACACCCTTCCTCTTGTGTCTGATACAGATGAAGATGGATATCCCGATGGTGAGGAGGTAGAAAATGGTTACAACCCCTTAGGTTCAGGAAAACTAAACTAATACAATCAACTTAAAGCATAAAAATCTCCTAACAATTTGTTAGGGGTTTTTATTTTAAAAAACCCTTGCTCTTTATCTTTTTTTGCTTATATAATATAATAAAGAATAAGAAATTAAAATAATTAATAATAATATGTTTGGATTCTCAAAAAATAAAATGGAACAAAGCCCTTTTAATAAAGCAATGGAACAAAAAAATGATGAAGAAAAAATAGAAACCTTTAAAAAAATGGGAACTATCACTTATCAAAACGTTCTTTTAAAAGCTCAAGAAATATTAAGTGAGAAAGAAAACGAAAAATTTGATGAAATTGCTGGTGGACCAGATTATGAAAAAGAGATGTTTACTTTTTTACAAGAAAAAATTCCAAATTTCTCTAATATAATAAAAGAGGAAGTGGAAAAAACTCAAGAATCAATTGAAAACAATATGTCTGAAGAAAAAAACAACGCAGAAATTACACACGAAAAAGAATTAAATCCGGAAAATATTGACGTCGACACCTTGTCTAAATTAGGAGAAATATCTATTAAAAGAATTTCACATGAAATTTTAGATAGCTCGGAAGGTGAAGAAAAAGAAAATTTTGAAAAAGTTTTAGATACTCAAGATGATCAAAAAATAGCTTCCTATATCGAAGAGAACTATCCTGAACTACTTGAAGAAAAAAATAAAGAAACTCAAGATGATTTAGAATATCTTAAAAGCAAAATTAGAGAAAATTTGGAAAAAATGAAACAACAAGAGAAAAATGAATAAAGAAAATAATGAAAAAATAGAAAAAATAGATCTTATCAAATCATATTTAACTGATCTAAATTTAAATTTAAAAAAAATTGTTGATGAGAGTGTTGA
>JAQICS010000038.1 GCA_027858435.1 Patescibacteria group bacterium
TACAAAAGGCGTAGTGTCATAAGCTATGACATAATCCATTCCCTGCGGGAAAAAAGTCTCTAGTTCTTCTGTTATACTCATTTATCTTTTTATTATACTCAGAAACTAAATTTTCATAACTAATTATCTTTTCATTGTATTCTTTAACTTTCTCATTATACTCAGGTAATAAGTTATTATACTCCTCTATCTTTTCTTGATCTTCTAAATTATTTAACTCATCCTTTAACTCACTTACCTGACTTTCAAGAGCTGATACTCCTTGATAAAGAGACTCAATTTCAATATCTATTCCGCTTAAATAGTTATCAAGAGTAATTAATTCTTCAGCCTCAGTAAATATTTCCTTAGCTCCTAAATACATATTCCCTTCTCTTGCTTGAAAGACATTCATTTCACCTAAGTGAGTAGCTGAAGAAATATCGCTAAAATTAGAACTATCTGTTTGAGCTTTTCCATCATCCATACTATTTGGTACAACTGCGAACGGAAAATAGTTAGTAGTTTCAATGAAGCAATAGCCAGAGTTATTAACTGAATATTCTTGTTTACAACTAATACCAAGAGCTGAATGGTTAGCTTCAGGAAAATCTAAGATTGCTGAGCCATAACCTAGTTCTCTTAGAATCATTATTCCCAAAAATGTCTTATCAGAACACACTCCTTTGTTAAGGTATAGGGTTTCATAGGGGTAGTATGGGTTGGTATTAACAAGAGATGATGATACTTTAGCAAAATCATAAGGAATATATTGAACAAGTGAAATAATAAACTCAGCAAACTCATCATCAGTTAAATTTAAGCCAGCACTTAACTCTCTTGCTTTTAAAATAATATCACTTATAGAATCATCACTACCGGCACTCTTAAAAAAGATGGCATAGAACTCTTCACGTAGATCTGCCGGAGGATTGTTTTTATAATAACTTATGGACTTCTTCTTATTGCTATAGTAGTTATATAAATCTGAGTTGAGATTTAAATCTAGGGTATAATCATTATTACTATATTTAAAAGAATAATTTCTTTTAACAACACTGCCATTATCACCTATTTCGTCTCCCTCAACTTCTTCTATCGAATTAATTTTTGCTAAATCACTATTTGTAATACCTAACCCCAAGGTTCTCATAACATTAAAGGCATCAGCTGGTCTTCTTAAATAGACAAGTTCTAGGTTTTCAGGATTAACATAAAAAGCCTGCCCTTTATCTTCTGCTTTAATTAAGATACGACCGGAAAGACGACTTGGCGCTTTAGTTGATATAAATGAGTCTATATCATTATTTGATACACCAAGTCCTAAGCTTCTCATTAAATTAAAAGCATCAGCTGGTCTTCCAAGATAATATCTAACTTCATTAAGTGGATTTAAATACCAAGCTTCTCCGTTTTCTTCAACTTGTAAAAGAATTCTTCCCGCTAAAGGATTATCACTAGCTAAAGAAGAATGCTTATTTACAAAAAACAATAAAAGAAAAGAAAAAAATATAATCAATAAAGATATATTAAATATTTTTTTTCTTTTTAATTTATTATTATCTTTCATTTTTGTTTTTAGTAATATTTACTATTTATATTCTGAATTAGCTAAAGTGATAAATAGGTCTTTTTTAGGTGGCCTTGGTAAATGATTTACATCGTTTACAAAAGAAATTTTAATGTAGCCATCATCATCAATAATAATTTTAGAAATTGAAGATTGAAATATTTCCATTGATAGAAAACCAATAATATCAGCATTGAGTATTCCAGTTAGAAGACTTTTAATGAAATTACCATGTGAGAAAATTGCTACCTTCTTTCCTTTGTTTTCTTTATATATTTGAGCAATTACTGGTCTAACATCAGCTTGAATTTTATCAAGTTGCTTATCCAGTCTTTTATGTCCTTTAAATTTTTTTTTACGCAGATCCTCAGACATATTAAAGTATTTAATATTTACCCAATGACTCCAATGAATTTCATTTAAACCTTCTTCGATACAGGCTTCGGATTTAGTTTTCTTTAAATAAAGGACAGCTGTTTCTTTAGCTCGTCTTATATCACTGGTATACACTTTATCTATTTTCATTTTTATTAATCTTTCAGTTAGATGTTTTCTTTGAGTCTTTCCATTTTTAGAAAGAGGCATATTATCACCCAGTTTATCTTGCTGGTTGTAATCAGGATTACAATGTCTAATTAAAAGAATCTCGGTAAAAGGAGACTTTCTCTTACTTTGTGTTTTAGAGTATGGAGTTGGGCAATTTTTTGGCATATTTTTTTAAAATTATTTATATTCTTTATATAATTTAGAAACATATTTCCAGTTAATAATATTATTTAAAACATTATCTAAATATTCAGCTCTTTTGTTTTGATAATCTAGATAATATGAATGTTCCCAAACATCTACACATAGAAGTGGTTTCTGATTTTTAATTAAAGGATTGTTTGCATTACTAGTCTTCTCTATTTTAATTTTTCCCTCATCAATCACTAACCAAGTCCAACCACTGCCAAATTGACTAAGGGCAGTTTTTTTAAACTCAGCTAACATATTTTCACTTGACTCAAAACTTTCTTCAATATCTGTTTTTAACTCTGAACTTATATCTTCAAGTGAACTATTGTCATTATTTGTTAGAATTTTCCAAAAAAGATTGTGATTAAAAACTTGAGCTGAGTTATTAAACAAAGCCTCTTTTCCATCCTTATCAAAAGAGTTTTTAATAATATCTTCTAAACTCATTTCCTCCATCTCAGTTCCTTCAATTAAATTATTTAACTTATTTACATAACCTTGATGATGTTTTCCATAATGGAACTCAAGGGTAGAAGATGACATAAAGGGTTCAAGAGCGTTTAGCTCGTAATCTAGGGTATTTAAAGTATGCATAAAGTTATTGTATTAACATTTGTAAATTATTCTAACTGTATTATAACAAATTTTTAAACTTTATTCCACACTGGAAATATATTGACAAAAAGTAATAAATATTATATAATGCACAAGCTATATATAGTTATTTAACAACAAAAATTAGAATAAAAATGGAGAAAAGTTCAAAAGAATGCGCTTCAATTGCGTTTGTGGTCGCTAACGACCAAATCAGTGTTATAAATGCCGCAATTGTGGCAAAATCCGAAAAATTAGTTTCAAATCCTTGTTTTTCGGTAGAGAATATTTTCGTAACTAACTCACATCTTATTTCAGAACTGCATTTAAAAGGCTATGACAAAATTTATGTCATTGGTCTTAGCGAACAGAATGTAAATGAGAAAATTATGAAAGGATTTCTGCTGGAAAACTATAAGAATTTACATTTCTGGTTTAGCCAAAAAAGAGTAAATCAGTCATTAAGAATTCTTTTACAAGAAATCATGCCAGGAAATGTCTACACCGGGATAGATTCAGAGTCTTTCCTTAGATCTCGCGGGCAAATAGTTTCAGACTATATTAGTCTAATTAACACTTATACGAGTCTTAAAAATAAGAAAGGCTACAAAACAGAGCTTTCAGACGATTTCAAAAAAGCTCTATATGCTGCCCGGATATATGATCGTTTATTTTCCCAAAAATCTGATTTTAAACCAATCACTCGGAAAACAATGCAAAAATTGTTTAAAGTTTCGCTTGGTTTTAAGTCAGATTCGATAAACTCAATGATCAAGGCTTATCACGAGATAAGCCTTAATAATCATGAGTCAATGGCGATGAAAATAAATCATACGCTACTTGGGAAAATTGAAGTGATTAGACCGAAGGACGACTTGGTGGACAGAAAAATCTTTTTTCAAAACTTAGGACAATTTCCTGCCATTGCCGTAACCGCGCTTGATAAAGATCATGAAGGTAATATTTTTGAAGTCTGTTTAAACAACAATATGGCTTCAAAGATAAATTGGAAAAAAATTCCATACCTTGAACGAATCAACGCTTGCCGGTTTTTGGTAAATAAGGACTATGTTCTTGAAAACACTGAAGTTTAGGAGAAGATTGAAGCGCAATTAAAATCCTCTCTCTCCAAGAGGTGGCCTGATACAAAATCAGGTCTTTTTTTTATTTAAAAATAGTTAATGATTTATTTATTAAATTCTGCTATAATACTATTATGAATTTAGATATAGAAAAACAATTATTAAATAAGGGATATAACTTTATTGCTGGTGTTGATGAAGCTGGGCGAGGACCTTTGGCTGGTCCAGTTGTCGCTGCTTGTGTAATTATTGATAAAGATTTTGAAATAAAAGAAGATAGCGAATTAACAAAAGTTACTGATTCTAAAAAATTAAGTGCTAAAAAACGTGAAGAATTATTTAAAATAATTAAAGAAAATGTAAAAGCAGTAGAAATTAGTGTAGTTAGTTCAGAAATGATTGATAAAACTAACATCTTGAAGGCCAGTTTAACTGCCATGCTAAAAGCCGTGGAAAAATGTGACATTAAAGCCGATTATGTTTTAGTTGATGGTAGTTTTAAAATACCAAAACTTAAAACTGACCAAGAAGCAATTAAAGGAGGTGACGGCATAGCCTTTACTATTGCCGCCGCTTCAATTATTGCTAAAGTTAGTCGTGACTTTTTAATGACCGAATATGATAAGAAATATCCTGAATATGAATTTTCTCGCCACAAAGGCTATGGCACCAAAATTCACATGGAAAAGTTAAAAGAAATTGGACCCTGCCCTATTCATCGTCGAAGCTTTGCACCCGTTAGAAAAGCATTAAAAAACAAAAAAGAATACTAAGTATTAATATTATTTATAATTTAAAAGTGGAAAGAATATCTTTTATCAACTAATAAGCCCATTCTACAACATCTTCTCCGTCAAAAACAATTTTTGAGTCAAATGGATATATCTTAAATCCAATAATTTTTGACTTAAAAGAAGATGTTCTAACTGATCCATAAACAACATATTGACCATTTTCTAAATCCCACTCCGATATTCCCCATGATATTCCAGAGGAATTATTTTCATCCACAAATTTTAAAAATTTTTCATTCTGCTCTAATAAAGCCATGGAACAATTCTCCACATCACTAGGAATGGATAAGTAATCATAACTTCCAACTAATTCTGGATTATCAAAAAGATACTTTCCATTACTATGTTGATAATAATACACCCTTAACTCTGTCACTGCACTAGAATCTCTTATGCAATAATCATTAAAACATTAGCTGATGCCTCATTAACTATAACATTAACACAATCACTCTGTTTCTTATTGTCAAAATATGCCTTTATTAAAATATAAATATTTGACTCTTTATGCGACGGACTAATAAAGATATCAAATTTTTTATAAACATCTCCCCATCTTGATATGGAATATTGACTAAGAATAGAAATCAAACCATCCATTTCCTCATCTGTAAATTCAGGCAAATCAACTATTTCATAAACACCATCTTGATTCATTAATCTATTATCAAAAACAAAAATAATACCCTTTTAACTCGAAAAACTAGCCCAAAAATGATTCTAAACTCTTAATCGCTTCTTCGGCCTCCCGCCCTAAAACCTCTCCCCCCTTTTAATTTAGTTGCTTGCTCCTTTAAAGAGTTTAGCAAGCGGCCATATATTTTCGTTTCTAAATCACTAACCTCGGAACTATCTTTTTTTAACTCCGCCACCGGAAATAATAATTATTTTAGAAAATTTTTCTCGCCGATAAATCTTCTTCGTCATCTTCAGGGGGCGTAGTTATCCTGGAAGGCGTTTTAATTTCCCCATCTTTTTCAATCTCCCGTTGTATCAAATTAAATTCATTTTCTATTTCCGAAAGACGTTGTTTAGATGATTTAACAAGCTCCGCACCTTTTTTAATTTTTTCAAGACCAATTTCAAGGTCTATTTCCTCTTGGTCTTCAAACCACGATACTATTCCTCCTAAAGCCTTGAGAGACTCAGTTAAATCCTCTTTTTTTTCTTTTGTCATATAATTAAGTTAGATTAATATTTTTAACCTCTGATTTAAAATTGCCATCATAAATTGTAACATCAACAAAATCTCCTTTTTTTATTTGATTTAATTTTTTAACTATCGAACCGCGAGAACGAACTATACTATATCCAAGCTTGAGTTGTCTCTCTGGATTACTTGTATTTAGTATTTTTTCAAAAGAAATAATTTTTTGTTTTAATTGTTTTATTTTGTTTATTATAATTCGAATTGGATTATCTAAACTAATTTTGGTTTTCTTTTTCTTTATTGAATATTCCATTTGAATAAAGGTCGGTAATAAAGCCAAATTTACCCTTTTATAAATTAATTTTAATCTGTCTTCAAAACGCCTCCCGTACAGCACGGGGTATTGATTAATAATTCTTTTAACTTCTTGAATTCTCATCTTAATGGAAGCTGACAACTTGCCAATAGCCTGCTCAGCTTTTTTAAAACTATCAAATATTGACCGAAATCTATCCCGCATATTTGAATAAGAATTATTAATAAAATTTTTTTTACGCCATATTGCATCTTGAAATACATCAATTATCTTTTGTTTATATATTTCTAACCTATAGGAAGCTTTCTCCCAAGAATCATTTAAAATATTAGCAGCGGCAGTGGGCGTGGAGACCATTTTATCTGCGACTAAGCCTAAAAGCGATATATCTCTTTCGTGCCCAACTCCTACTATCACAGGGCATGGAAAATTTGCTATTTCTCTAGCCAAAATTTCATTATTAAACGGGAGAAGCGATTCTAATGATCCGCCTCCTCTAATAATCACAAGGATATCAATATTAACATTTATAAAAGTTTTTATGGATCCGTATAATTCTTCAACTGCCGACTGACCTTCAACCCTTGAATCTATCATGGTAATTTTAAAACCAGATTTTCTTAAATTACTTAAAAAATCCCCCTTAGCGGCCCCGTTATTTGAGGTGATGAGTCCAATTCTTTGAACAAATTGCGGGATAGCTCTTTTTCTTGAAACTTCAAATAATCCTTCCACCTGAAGTTGTGCCTTGAGTTTTTCATAAGCTATCTTTAACGCTCCCTCTCCTACAAGTTCTATTGTTTCTGCATGAAAAGTCAATCTACCACCTGGTTTATAAATTTGTGGCACTCCAGAAACAATTATTTCTAACCCATCCTCCAATATAACCCCACTAAGCCTATACTGGCTTGTCCACATAATACAACTAAGCACAGCGTTGGCCTCCTTATCTTTAATAGAAAAAAATAAATATCCTTTTCCTTCTAAGATTTTCAACCCAGAAACCTCACCGATTATTCGTGCGGAAAAATTACGTAATCCATTATTCAAAGAATCGAGATAGTCACTAACAGTAATTTGTTTTATATTTTTTTCTTGTTCAGACATATATTAGAAGTATTATTAAATAATACTCTTAGAAACAGGCGTCGCCAATTATGTTCCATGGCCTGTTTTTGTTTGAGAATGAGCCTTTATTATTTTAATTATTTAACTCAAATTTCAATTCTTCTTTATAAAAATTAAACATAAGGTATGGAAGTTTTTCATATCTTATCGCCTTTTTCTTACATATTATTGGTATTTTATTAATTGGCTTCGCATCTAAACTCCTACTTTCTTCTGTTATTAAAACAACCTCATCCCTCATCTCCTGTAATTTTTGACAATAAGCAATTAAATAAAAGTCAGCAGTCTTATCTCTGTATTCTTGTAATTTTATATCAAGAGCTTCTTTTGACAAAGAATCCACCACTCTTTTTACTTGATTTTTCTCTATTAACGAATCGACCATCTCCAAAAAATCTGGAGTAATTATCTCTTTCCTAAATCTCTCTATTCCCTTTTCAAAATATTTTTTTTCTTTAGAAGATATTGTCCAATTTTTCAGTTCCGCAAAAACTTTATCAATAATTATTATTTCTCCGGTTCTAATTTTATCAATAAAAAAATCCAATATCTTTTTGCAAATTATGCCACTAAAATTCCTGTCAAAATAATAATATTTTAACATTATGTTTAAACTATTATTGTCTATAACAAATTTTGGCATAACTCAAGAATAAATAACATCATCAATTGGTAATTTCTGTTTAATATTAAGAAACGATCTTAATTCTGGCTCATTAATACCTCCCTCAAAATAATTAGAAACTACTAAATCTTTAAAAATATTAGAAACAATCGGCTTAGGAACACCAAAAACAGCAATTCCCAAATCCTTATTTTTATCTTTTTCTATTTTTTCCCTTATTTTATTTATACGAATATTATTATTAATTTCATCCATTATTACTTTATATCCGTCTCTGCTAATTTTGTTGGTAAATAATAAATTTGTATAAATAGATTTATAACTTAATTTTGTTTTATTATAAATATTTGCTATCTCCACCTTATAGAAATCATTATTTTTATTCGCGCTCTCCAACTCATTTATTAATCCCCTTTCATCTCCAAGTAAAAAATAGTAGGCGAAGGAATGACACCAATTCTCAACATCACTATTGCTGGCAAAGAGTTTATCATCATCGTCGTCGTCAACTTCTTCAACATTTAATAAGTAGTGAGCAAATTCATGCATTAATGTAAAAATTTCTCTTCTCAAATATTTTTGTTGTCTTTTAACTACTATAATATTTGGGGATATAAAGAAACCATTAAATGACACCTTATCTTTTTTTGTTGGCATTTCTAGATGCTCAAATATAAAAATATTTAATTCCTCTAACACCCTAATTAAATTAACTAAATATGTTTTATCGTCCCGACTATTTTTAATAACTCCTTTAGCAACTAAAGCTCTTTTAGTAATATTAAACTCATTAAACATTTTTTCTGCCACCAAAACAGGGTTATCTTTTACTGAATACCGCTCTTTAATTTTATCCTTTAAATCAAAATTTATATATTTACTTAAGGCCTCAATTTGGAATTTTAGATCTTCATATCTAGTTACGACCTTTTTTGAATAAAAATCAAAATCAGTATTAAATTTTTCCTTTCTAAAAAATATACTGCGCTTTTTTCTATCAGGAGCGCCACCTTTACCAGTGACCCAAGTTAAACCACAATCAAAAACCTTATCTATTCTCTTTAACCAATTAACACCAATCCCCTCATTTTTATCTATAATCTCGCTCAGAGCCTCTTGGGTCATTAAATCCCGCTTTAAACCCTTGTTTAATAATTCCAAAAAACTATCTATAGGTAATTCATATAAATCTAATAGATAAGATAATCTTTCAGGATTAATAAAAAAATTGTCTCGCTCTTTTTTTTCATTTTGATAACTTGATAAATAGAGTTAACTTAAATTTAAAAAATATTAAATTCTCAAAAAATAAATAACATAACCTTAATCACCACTAACTTAATAATATTATATCATTTTTAACAATAGTTTCCAATGAATATATAGTGTCTAAAAATCAACTTCTTAATAGACTAAAATTTTTTTAAATTATTAGACCATCACAAGCTTCACATACCCACCTCCTCAACTATAGCAAATGCCCCCTCAAGAAAAGATAAAGATAAAAGTAAAAAAAGATAAAAAACAAGCCACAAATTTTTTGATAATTAAATAAATTATGCTATAATTATAATTCTTCTAAACGAAGTTGAAATAGGAAGTATGCCTTATGGCATATCTTGTAACCATACCTTTTCTTAAAAGTTGTTGAGGATATCAACAGCTTTTTTTATTGTAGAATTTATAAGGAGGCTTAGCCAGAAACAGATGGCGGAGCTGTTCGGCTGTAGTACCGATAATATCGGTTTGCATTTAAAAAATGTGATTTTGAAGGAGAACTAGCTGAAAATCAAACTGCCGAGGATTTCTCGGTAGTTCAAAAAGAAGGGAGTAAGGAAGATCGTGTAAATTCTCTTCGTGGCACTCAATTCCGGATCTGGGCAACCCAGAAACTCAAAGAATATATTATCAAATAGTTTTCATTAATTGATAAACTAAAGCAGCCCGATTTTCAGGGACATTTTCACCCACCTTTTCACCCACATTTTCACCCAACTTTTCAGGGACATTTTTATATTCTTTTTTTAATTCATTGAGCTCAGTATTATTCATAAATTAACTTTTAATTTTTATTAAGGGACTCTTTGAAAAAAGAGTTCCGTTTTTTTATTCATAATCTCGTCAAGAATTCTTTTTCTTTTTCTGTGGTCCTAATACTTTTTTAACTTCGCGATCAAAGTCAGAAATATAATCTTTGTCTTGGACAATTTTAAATTTTTCATATTCCTTAAGCGCTAATTCTTCAGCCACTTCATGGCTCACTTTCCCCAAATCTTGCAAAATTGTATTCTCGCTAAATCGCAAAAAACTGTCTAACTTTTTCACCCAGTCTTTCATATTCATTATTCTACCTCTGCGTGCCTGACTTTCCGCAAACACCAAATACATTTCGACTATTCTGTTTAATTCGTCCATTTCACTTTCATTCAAATAATTTTTAGCAATTGCAACATCTGTTTCTCGAATCTTACCTTTGGGAGAATTTTTCCAAACCGTCAGTCCCATATTTTCTTTTGTGCTATCTACTCTCTCGTTTATTATTTCCGCGGCCGTTTTACCGGTAATGGCAAAATGGAGTTTGTTTTGCACGGTTGCAAAAAATTTCTTAGTTATTTCCCCGTCTGAACTATAATCGGCGCTACATTGAGAGTATATATCGGTAATTTTCTGATACATTCTTCTTTCGCTTGAACGAATATCTCTAATTCTTGCCAATTGCTCCTCAAAATAATCCTTGCCAAAAATATTGTTGGGATTTTTTAATCGCTCATCATCCATTGTAAAACCCTTAATAATATATTCTTTTAAGCGTTCCGTTGCCCAGATGCGAAATTGTGTTGCTTGGGATGAATTTACGCGATAACCAACCGAGATAATCGCATCAAGGTTATAAAAATTAGTTTCATATTTTTTGCCATCATTAGCAGTTATTCGAATTTTTCGAATAACTGAATTTTCGCTTAATTCTGCACTTTTAAAGATCTCTTTTAGATGATAATTTATTGTATTAATTTCCACATCAAAAAGTTCGGCCATTCTTTTTTGGGTCAGCCACACAGTTTCATCGCGCAAAAAAATCTCTACTTTAACTTTGCCATTTGGCGTAGTATATAGAAGAAATTCCGTAAAACCATTATTTGAAACAATCTGCTTATTTGTTTTTTTCATATTTTTTATTTTTAAGCCTTTTCCGTTATTATAGCATAAAGTCAATGATAATAATTTAAAATAAAGATGCTGTTTTTATTACTATAGCAAATGCCTCCTCAAGAAAAGATAAAATAAATGAGAACACCCTCCTTGATTTTTCCTAAAAATATGCTATAATAACATTACAATTGACCTAGTGGTTTATTCCTGCAGAATAAACTTTCAAGCTAGGTCCCCGAGGACCCCTTTTGGGGTCCGTTTTTTATTCAAAGTATTGGCTTATTTTTTTCTTAATTTCCACAAAATCCCTCTTATCAATTACACCTATCTTTCTAAATAATCTTTTACTGCTCAATAATCTTATTTGAGAAATTATTACGGAAACAAATTCTCGGCGACTAAAAATAAACTTATAATAATAAGTTTTTTTTGTATTTAAATATTTAAAAATATAAATTATTTAAATATCTTTAAATTTTATAACTTTCTTCCTTGCCACCTATTAAGTCTTTCACTTTATATTCTCCTTTTTGCTTTTCTTCATTTCCAAAAATAACAACCTTGTTTATCTTTTTATTTTCGGCGAACTTAAAAGCTTTAGATATTTTTTGTTCCTCATAGCCAAGCAGTATATTCTTTGAATTAGCTCTCATTTTTTTAGCTAAATTTCTTGTCTCTTTAATTAAATTCTCATCAATAATTGGTAAATAATATAGATTGTCTTTATCATTAGCCATTTTATCAAATAAGTTCCAGCTTTCTAAAAACAATTTAGTAGTTTCATCACCAGGGGCAAAACCTAAAGCCGAAAAATTCTCCTCTCCGAAAATACTTCCCAGTCCATTATATCTTCCTCCTCCAAAAATTGTCCTTCTGTTTTCTTTATGTAGATCAAATACTTCAAAGACAAGGCCGTTATAATAATCAAAACCCCTAATAATTGAAGGATCAAAAACTATATAGTCTTTATACCCATCATTTTCAATTTTTTTAATAACTTCTTTTAATTGTTTATAAACATCCTTTAACTCTTCACTGCTCTCAACTATATCTAAAAAACCCTTCTCTTTATCACCACCAATAAATGAGTTTATTTTTTTAATATCATCTTGCTTAAAACCTAGATCTAATAAAGCTTTATCAAAATCTGGCTTTTTTAATTTATCCTTCTTATCAAGAAGTCTCATTGTTTGAGTTTTCTTTTCTTCTTTGACATTTAAAGCATTAAAAAAAGCTTCAAGTAGTCTTCTATCACTTAATTTTAAAACAAAAGATTCTTTAGGAGAGCCAAACTCAAGCATGATATCTATAGCCATCTCAATCATTTCAATATCAGATAATATATTATCTGTTCCAAAAATATCACAATTTAATTGCCAAAATTCACGGTTTCTTCCGCGTTGTGGTTTTTCATTTCTAAAAAAATTAGCAATTGAAAAAAATTTAATAGGCTTAGGAGTTGTTCTATATATCTTGGAAACCAATCTCGCTACTGAGGGAGTCATCTCCGGTCTAACCGCTAACTCTCTATTTCCTAAATCCTTAAAAATTAAAAGCTCTTTTCCGCCTACGTCTTCACCGGATTTTGCTCGATAAACATCAGCTTGTTCAAAAAGTGGGGTTAAATATTCCTCAAAACCATATTTAAGGCAAACTTTGCGCCAAGTGTCAAAAATATACTTACGCTTAGCATATTCATCCGGCAACCAATCGGCGCTACCTTTAATTTCTTGATTAGATAATTTCTTCATATTTATACATTAAATAGGCAAAACCATTGCCAATACCTTTATATATTATCATTATCTTAAATAACTATCAAGAAAATAAAATAATTTATATATAATTTCAATATTCAATTTATATTATTTTTAAACAAAATTAAAGACTAATATATTACAATATTTTTATATTATTATTAAAATATAAAAATATGAAAATTCTATTAATTGAAGATGAGCAAGAGATTGCTTCATTTGTTAAAAAAGGTCTAGAGAAAGAAATGTATTTAGTGGAGATTGAAAAAGATGGTGAAGAAGGTTCTTTTAAAGCTAGAACCAGTAGTTATGATTTAATCATTCTTGACTACGTCTTACCAAAGCTAAATGGGAATCTAGTTTTAAAAGAAATTAGAGAGGATAATAATCACACCCCCGTACTTTTTCTAACAATTAAGAAAGAGTTAAATTTTAAAAAAGAATGTTTTGAAATGGGGGCTGATGATTATCTTCCCAAACCTTTTCTTTTAGATGAGCTAATCTTTAGAGTAAAAGCTTTGCTTAATCGTCCTAAAAAGATAAAAGAAAATGTATTAAAAATAGATAACCTTATCCTTGATTGCGTCTCTGGAACAGTTAAACGTGAGAACAAGGAATTATATTTAACTAAAAAAGAATTTTCACTTTTAGAATTCTTTTTCTTAAATAGAGATAGGATTGTTTCTCGTAGTCAAATACTTGAAAACGTCTGGGACTATAATGCTGATCCTTTTTCTAATTCCATTGAAACTCATATTGCTAGTCTGAGAAAAAAATTAAAACCAAGAAGATTAGCTAAAAACAAAAGCCGCGAACTAATTCATACCTTTAGTGGTCGCGGCTATAAAATGTCTGTGAATAAGTATTAATTATTTCTATTATAATAATTATCCATTAAAATCCCTTAACTTATCTAAGCCCTTTAGTTTTCTGATTTTTTCTAAGGCTTTTGATTCAATTTGTCTAATTCTTTCTCTTGTTACCTCGAATTCTCTTCCTACTTCTTCTAGAGTATGAGCCACTCCATCAGTTAAACCAAAACGCATTTCCAGAATTTTTTGTTCACGTGGAGATAATTGTGAAACAATATTTTTTACATAATCTTTTAAAAGTTGAAGAGCAGCTGTTCTATCCGGTGTAACATTTTTAATATCTTCAATGAAGTCTTCAAGGGTTGAGTCTTCACCGTCATCACCAATAGTTGTTTCAAGTGAAATTGTATCTTGAGATATTTTCATGATATATCTAACCTTCTTTACTTCTTCTCCCATTTCTGAGGCAATCTCCTCAGCCATTGGTTCTCTTCCCAGTTCTTGAATTAAAGTTCTTTGAATTTGTTGAAATTTATTAATAGTCTCAACCATGTGAACAGGAATACGAATAGTTCTAGATTGATCAGCTAGAGCTCTAGTAATAGCTTGTCTAATCCACCAAGTAGCGTAGGTTGAAAACTTAAAGCCTTTTCTATATTCAAATTTCTCTACTGCTCTAAATAGTCCAATATTTCCTTCTTGAATTAAATCAAGAAGAGTCATTCCTTTAGCACCAGCAAATTTCTTAGCAATTGACACAACCAGTCTTAAATTAGCTTCAATAATTTTTCTCTCTGCGTCCTTATCTCCCTTTTCTTTACGCTTAGCAAGCTCAATTTCCTCAGGTCCTGAAAGAAGTGGTACTTTACCAATTTCTTTTAAATACATCTGAACTGAGTCTGCACTTAATTTTGATAAATCAACACTTAAAGGTGAGACTTTAACCTTATCCTCTTCTTTCGGTTTATCATTTCCCAGTATTTTTCCTGAATCTTCAACTATGTTTACACCATTTTTCATTAAATCTCCCAAAAACTCTTCATAGTCTTCTACATATTCTTCAACTTCAGGAAATATATATAATAGTTCTGTTTCGGTTATAAAGCCACGTAGTCTGCCTTTTTCAATGATACGCTTAAGTTTCTCATCAGTGGGTTTAACAATTTCGCTTTTAATTTTAGTCGTTTTTTTAACAACCTTTGGTTCTTTCTTTTGCACTTTTTTAGTATTAGTTTTTTTAGTTTCTTTTGCAGTTTTCTTTTTAGTATCTTTTACACTTTTCTTCTTAGTATCTTTCACGCCCTTCTTCTTAACATCTTTTGTTTTATTTTTCAAAGCACTCTTAGTGCTGTTCTTTTTCTCTACCTTTTTCTCTACCTTTTTCTCTGTCTTTTTCTTCTCTGTTTTCTTTTTTTCTACTTTCTTTTCTTCTTTTTTCTTTACTGGTTTTTTAGTTGGCTTTGTGGCCTTAGTTGACTTTGTCACTTTTGTAGATTTGGCACTAGTTTTATTTTTTGCAGCACTTAATTTAGTGGCTGCCTTTTTGGTGCCTTTTTCAGTTTTATTAACTGTTTTTTTTGCCTTGTTTGTAACTGGCTTTTTAGGGCTAGTTTTTGTTGTTTTTGTTTTCTTTGGCATATTATTTTTGATCCATTATTTTTTTTAACTCAGACATTAGACCGTTTTCTCTATCTTTATCTCAGTTTTTTTCCGCTTCTTCAATTTCTTTATATATTTTTTTAGTCTGATGTTGACGATTAAATTTTTTAAGTTCGATTATAATATCCATTAACTGTTTCTTTAGATCATTTGGATCAAGGTCATAGTATTCTTTTTCAGCTAGAAGAGATAGTTCGCGTAATATGTCTTGTGAAAAACCTTCTTTTTCTAATTCAACTTTTAAATCTTCATACTGAAATGAACCCGATTTATTATAATGAATAATTAGGATATTGTAAAACTTTTTATATTCACTACCAATTAAAACATTTGCTTCAATATTTTTATTTGAATATTCAATTAAACTAGATTGTTTTAAAAGAATAGATAAGAATAATTCAGTTAACTTTTCTTCTCTTGTTTTAACTTTTCTAACTTTTTCATTGTTTATTGCATTTCCCTCTTCACTGTTAAATGACGACTTATTATATCCACTTTTTGTATTGTTATAGTTTTTTTCTACCTTATTACCACCTGGATATCGGCGAAGAAATTCCTCCCTAACATCAACTTCAGCAAAATCTAAGTCTTCTGATATTTTTCTAAGCCAGAAACCTTGTTCCGTTTTATCAGAGATGTATGAAATCATTTCAAACATTCCATCTCTAACTTTCTTTTTGTTTTCAAGTATATCTAAATCAAGTCCTTGAGATAATTTTTCAAAATTATATTCTAATACTGATTTAGCGTTTTCAATTGATTTGCTATAGTGTTCCTCAAAATCATCTTCATTTTTAGAAATCGCCATTTCAACTCCTCTGTTTAGTTCATCAGGATTGTTTTTAAGTGATTCATCTGGGTCTTTTCCAGATGGAAGAGTGATAATTTTAACTTCCATACCAGATGACAAACATTCTTTAATACCTCTGTCAGCTGCAAGTTGCCCAGCATCATCCATGTCAAATACTAAAGCTACTCTATTGCTATATCTTTTAAGAATATTAACTTGATCTTTAGTTAAAGAAGTGCCTGATGAAGCAACTACATTTCTAATGTCATGGTTATGACAAGAAATAGCATCCATTTGTCCTTCAACCACAATAGCACTGTCTAAATCTTTTATATCTCCTTTAGCCTTATCAAGTGCAAACAACAAGCGACTCTTATCATACAGCTCAGTTTGGGGACTATTAATATATTTTCCCATTTTGCTGTCCGCTTCTTTTTCTGGACTAATTCTAGCGGTAAAGGCCACTACCTTTCCATTTGTATTGTTAATGGGAAACATTATCCTGTCTCTAAATCTGTCATAATACCTACTTGATGAACCTTCTTTTTTAGAAAGAAGTCCAGCAGCAAATATTTCCTCATCAGTGTATTTTTGACCTTGAAGTGGTCTTGCTTTTAAAAAGTTATGTAAAGAGTTCCAAGAATCAGGGCTATATCCCAAGCGCCAATACTTAATTTCATCATCACTTAATCCTCTTTTATGTAAATAATTTCTTGCCTTTTCACCAATATTACTCTTTAGACAATGCTCAAAGTATTTAGTAGAAAGCTCTAGTATATCAAGTAGTCGATTTCTTTTGTTATATGTCTCTTTGTTTTCATATTCGAGCACAATTCCCGCCTTATCTGCTAAATATCTTTTAGCTTCAGGAAAACTCATGCCGTCTCTTTCCATAATGAAAGAAAAGATGTCACCACCTTTTCCGCAACCAAAACAATGCCAGATTTGCTTATCTGGAGATACGACAAAAGAAGGCGTCTTTTCATTATGAAAAGGACAAGGCGCCTGAAAATTAGCTCCCACTGCTTTAAGGGGGACATATTCACGAATTACCTCAACCACATCCAGCTTATTTTTTATATCATCTATTTGAGACATTTCCTTTATATTATATATTTAATTGCTAAAAATAGCAAAAAATTTAAATTGTTACCACTTCTTTTTTTTAAGCAAAGAGCTCTGGTAAGAGGAGTGATTTAAGTCTTAAAACCTCTCTTTCAACCACTTCACCATCATATTCGGCGTTATGTCTATTTACCCCCTTATACCCTGGTTTCTTTTGATCAAGGTGGAGATTAAATACTATATATTTATTTCCCTCCTTATCCTGCTTTATTTTAAAATATATATGAAAACGGGGATAGAAATCACGACTAAAACGCCTAGAAAAACTAACAACGCCTTCTTGATTAGCTGGTAGCATGGCGTAACCGACTCTTCTAAGCCAAGTTTCGGGATTATCTCCTAATCTTTCTAATCTTGCAATAACTTTCATAAATTATTTAAAATATTTATCTCTTACAATTTTTGATAGCTCTAGACTTTCACTAAAGCGACTATTTTTAGTCTCACTGTTTAAAACAACAACTACTACTTCATCATCAGCTACTTTAAAATTTCCCACAAAAGAGTAACCAGCTTCTTCAATATATCCCGTTTTACCACCTAAGTAGTTGGGACTGGTTTCAAACAAAGAGTAATCAGTTGATGTTATCTTTTTTTCACGTCCTTGTAAAGTCTCAAAGCTATATTCAGACCTTGATATTGCCTCTCTTATCTCCTCTATTTGCCAGGCCTTGTTAAATAGAATAACTACTTCATTAGCAGTTGAAACATTCCCCTTATTAAGTCCAGTGGGGTCAATGAAATTAGTATTTATCATCCCTAAGTCTCTAGCTTTTCTATTCATTAACTTAACAAACTCGGATACCTCATATCCACCTGCTTTAGCTAATATAGCCGCTGCCTCATTATCAGACCCAACCAGTGCAGTATTTAATACGTCTTTTAATTTAATTTCTTCACCGATAAAGAAATGTCTTTTTCCTCCATCAATTGTATCATCTTCTTTTATGGTATATGTCTGATTTAAATCAAGATCTTTATCTAAAAAAACAAGAGCAGTCATTAGCTTAGTGATACTGGCAATTGGCTGTACTTCATTTTCTGATCTGGAAAAATAGTTAATTCCCCTATCACTTTCTACCATTATCTTTTTCGCACTTATATTTAAAGCAGTGCTGCTTTCAATTTTAGTATAAACTGGTAGTGAGTTAATATTTGAATAATTAATATTAATATTTTCAGAAAAAGGAGCTTGACTTAAAAACAAGCTCACAGAAATTATGATTTTAAAAATTATACTTAATACTCCCATTTATTTAGCTATTACCTTCTTCTTTATTTACAGTATTTAAAAACTCACTAACTAAATCTGATTTATTTAACTCAAGATAATCAGGTAGTTTCTCAATTGAATCAAGACCTAGGAATCGAACAAAGTCATGTGAAACAGAATAATAGTTTTCTTGTTTTTTCTTATCAAAACTTTCTTCAATTAAACCTCTAATTAAAAGATTTCTTAGAATTAAACTACAGTTAACTCCTCTAATTCTTTCAATTTCTAATTTAGAAATTGGTCCTCTATAGGCGATGATGGTTAAAGCTTCTAAGCTTGGCTGAGATAGTTCTCCGCTTGACTCATCCTTTAAGAATTCTTTTACAATTTGGGCATTTTCCGGATTACTACTTAATTGATACTTCTTATTATTTTCAACTATAGTTAAACCTGCTTTTCTTTCCTTGTACTCATTGTTTAATTCTTCAATCACCTCTTTTATTTCATTGTCTTTTTTATTCAATGTACTGCCCAATTCCCTTAGAGATAGGGCTTTAATTGAGACAAATAAAAGTGATTCAATTTGTGATTTAAGTTCCATATATTTATTCTTCTTTGTTAAAACTATTTATTAATATATCGCTAAAGAGTTCATCTTGTTCAAAATATAACTCTTTTTGCTTAGCCAACTCTAGTACGGCTAGAAATCCAACAATTACTTCAGTTTTAGATTTTGATTCATTTAAAAATTTAGAAAAACTCAGCTTAATTTTTTTACCAAGCAGTTTTCTAATGCTATCTATTTTCTCATCAATACTAACTTTGGGCTCCAAAGTTTCACTTGAGAGCTCAACTTCCCTTCTTTTTTCTAGTTCACTATCAAGCACTTCAAGAAGAGATTTATAGCAATCCTTTAAATCATCAGCTTTTAATTTTTTTGGTGGCCTAAAGGCAGCTATTGTTTTGTTAGCCCGATTATTTTTTGAAAGAGGAGGGATAAAAGATCTACTATCTTTTAAAAGTAGTTCTTTTATTTTCAAACTAGCTGTTACAAACTCCTTATACATCTTAAGTTGCTTCTCAAGGTCTTTAGCGTCATCTTCTTCATCATCATGATATAGATACGGAAGAAGAGCTTTAGATTTGATATAGAGCAATTTAGCCGCTATTAGCAAGAAGTCAGCTGTTTCCTCTGGTTCAATTTCATCACTGTTTTTGACATAGTTAACATAGTCATCAGCAATTTTTGCCAGTGACACTTCAGTTATATCTAACTCCTCGCTTTGAATTAAGCTAAGAAGTAGTCCTAAAGGACCAGAAAATTGTTCTATTTTTATCTCTGTCATAACTATATTCTAGCTTTTATATTGTTATCATTAAGCCACAATTCTCCCTCAATACAATCATAACCAGATTCATGAACAACACGATTGTTGTAATTATTTCTTATTTCAATTGGTCTTCCCTTTATATCCTTATCACTAGCTAACATGAATTCTGTACAGAACTCAAATTCATTTTCAGATAGAATATTGAATTCAATTTCTTCTCTAGTTTCAGGATTAATAAATATATCTTCATCGTAATAATTTAAATCCTTTATATCAGTTAACTCTTTAGGTAATTCTCCATTTTCTTGGTAATAATTGTTAACTAAAGATTCAAGAGAAGTGATATTGTTAACGATCGAATTATCAAGGTTTCGCATACGGGTCTCACGTGGTGATTCGATATAGAACCAAGAGGAGATAAAAGCAGATAATATAACAATTAAGGAAATTAGTAAAAAGAAAGTTCTTGTCTTGTTTTTTCCTTTTCCCTTCTTTTCCTCATCTTGTTTTATGTCATAAAAATAATAAGAGAAAACTAATGCAGAGATAATAAATACAGTAATTGATTTAAGAATAAACTTAGTACTTAAACCACCTGATAAAAAAGAATTGATTATTGCTACAAACACTCCCAAGATTATTACCGCGGAAATTAAAATAATTAAATAAGTAAGCCAACGTCTAATTTGTGAATCATAATCAAGTTCTTTCTTCTTTAAACCTTTTAGTATTTGTCTGAGGCTTAAAAAATACACTGGAGCAGAAATTAAAATTGCTGAAATCGCAAACTTAAAACTATCAGTGTTTCGATAATATGAACGAGATAGTGGGTCAAAGACTGAAAGATCAATAATACCAAAAACTATAATACCAACTGATATTCCTAAAAAAATTAAAGAAATTAATGAGAGGAGGTATAAAAAAGCATACTTAGCTCCATATTTATTATTCATATTTTTATATTATTATTTAAAACTTGGCATTTTTAGGGGTACGAGGAAATGGAATCACATCTCTAATGTTTGTCATACCAGAGATATACATAATTAGTCTTTCAAAACCTAGACCAAATCCAGCATGTGGCACTGAGCCATATTTTCTAAGGTCTAAATACCAAGAATAATCTTCTTCTTTTAAATCCATTTCTTTCATTCTTTTCTTTAATACTTCAATATCATCTTCTCTTTGACTACCACCAATTATCTCACCAATACCGGGAACTAGTAGATCCATAGCCGCCACTGTTTTATCATCTTCATTAAGCTTCATGTAGAAAGCCTTAATATCTTTAGGATAATCAATAACAAAGACTGGCTTTTTATAAACCTCATCAGTTAAATATCTTTCGTGCTCAGTTTGTAAATCAATTCCCCATTTAACTGGATAATCAAACTTCTTGCCTGATTCAATAAGTATTTCAACCGCTTTAGTGTAACTAATTCTAGCAAATTCATTGCTAACTATATTTTCTAGTCTGTCTTTAATACCAGCGTCAATGAATTTATTAAAAAATTCCATCTCTTCTGGCAATTCTTCTAAAACATAATTGATTAAATACTTAATCATTTCCTCAGCTAAGTCCATATCATCATTTAAATCAACAAAAGCCATTTCTGGTTCCATCATCCAGAACTCTGAAGCATGACGAGTAGTATTAGAGTTCTCCGCTCTAAAAGTTGGACCAAAGGTATAAACCTTGTTAAGTCCCATAACTAAAGCTTCAGCATTTAATTGACCAGACACAGTTAGCCCGGCTGATTGTCCAAAGAAATCTTGCTTAAAATCAATCCCTCCATCTTCTTTTTTAGGGATATTGTTTAAATCAAGAGTGGTAGCCTGAAACATTTCGCCAGCCCCTTCACAATCACTGGTTGAAATAATTGGTGTGTGAACATAGGAAAATCCTTCTTCATGAAAGAATTTATGAATTGCATAACTTAAAACTGATCTTAATCTAAAAACAGCCGAAAAAGTATTACTTCGTCCACGTAAATGAGCAATGGTTCGTAAAAATTCAAAACTATGTCTTTTTTTCTGTAAAGGATAATCTGAATCAGCTAAGCCAATTACTTTTACTGATTTGGCTTTAAGTTCAAATTTTTGACCATTAGCTGGTGATTCAACTAAAGTTCCAATTACTTCAAGAGAGGAGCCGATACCGACAGTCTCTAAATCAGAAAAATTTTCAAGCTCTTTATCAATTACAATTTGTAATCCTTTAAAAAAACTTCCATCATTTACTTCGATAAAACCTAAGTCTTTAGAAAAGCGACTAGTTCTTATCCAAGCAGAAACTGATATTTCTTCATTTAAATATTTATCTCCACTTCTATTTATTTCTTTAATTAATATTTTTTTCATAAACAAACAATTATTTTTCTTAAGGTCTTAATCTTTTTACATCACGAGGAAGAAAACAGGCTTCTTTAATATTTGATAATCCTAACATTTTCATAATAATACGAGCTGGCCCTATTCCAACTCCGCTATGACCGGGGCAACCGTATCTAAAGAAATTAATATAATCTTGAAGTTCTTCAATATCCATTTCTTTTTCCTTAGCTTGTCTTTCAAGATAATCAACTCGGTGTTCTCTTTCGGCTCCAGTGGTAATTTCAAGACCTCGATATATTAAATCAAAACTTTTAGTTAACTCAGGATTATCTTCGTGTCTCATGTGATAGAATGGTCTAGCTTCAATTGGATAATCATAGACAAAAACAAAATCATGACCATTTTCTTCTTTAATAATTTCACCCAATATTCTTTCTTCTTCAGTTGAAAAATCAAAGTCCTTTTCACTCTTTACTCCTTTAGCTGCTAATTTTTCTTTAGCTTCTTTTAGGGTAATTTTTGGAAATGGTTTAGTTGGCACTTCAATATCAAGATTAAGATCTTCTTTTACCTTCTTAAAACCAGCGATTAAAGCATCTTCCTCAACTTCCATTATTTGATTATAGTCAATATATGATATTTCCATATCCCAGCCGGTAAACTCTGTTACATGACGAGTAGTATATGATGGCTCGGCTCTAAATACTGGACCACAGATAAAAATCTTTTCAAGTCCTGAGGCCATAGCAGCTTGTTTAAAAAATTGTGGGGATTGAGAAAGATAGGCCTTTCTTTCAAAATACTTTACCTCAAACACTTCTGATCCAGACTCACTAGCTGTATTCATTAAACTTGGGGTGTAAAGTTGAATAAAATCATTATCCTCCCAATATCTTCTAAAACCTTGTTCTAATTTAGTCCAAGTTTTAAAGATTAATTGATGTTCTTTTTGTCTTAAATCCAGCCATCTCCAGTCAAAACGATTTTCAATATTAGCTTCGTTATCAATCTTGTTTAATACAGGAATTGGTAGGTTTTCATCAGCCAATGAAATTAATTTTCCATTTTTAGCTAAAAGCTCAAAATCTTTAACCGGGTTTTCTACATTTTTCTTAGCTGGTTTTTCTTGAAGACTTCCTGTTACTTCAATTACACTTTCAAGATGAAGTTTTTCTGCTAAAGAAAAAGCTTCACTTGCTTCTTTTTCCATAATTACAACTTGCATGGAATCAGAAATATCAACTAAATCAATGAAAGCTAAACCTTTATGTAATCGTAAATTTCGAACAAAGCCAGCTATGGTAACTTCCCCATTTTCTTGTTTTTTGGCTTCTTTGATAAGTATTCTTGACATAAATATAATATTTAAGTTTATTATTAAAATAATTACTAATACTTCATTAATATAGCTTAAATATTGATTTTTATCAAGGATAACAAAGTCCGCAATTAGCTAAAAGCCCATGATATACATAAGGCTTTATAGTTATTCTTTTTAATAAAACTATTTCCAATATGTTGGAATACTGGAATAATTAGAAAGATTGACAGCATCTTCAAAGCAATTTCCACCATCAGCAGAGCTGTGAGTGCTCCATAATTCTGGCGCTAAACCTGTTAATGTTGAATTGCCACTAAATGTTCCATTAAAATTGGTTACTTGAGTAGTGTTGTTAAATAGGTTTTGTGGAATTGAAATTAAAGAATTATTGTTAAATGTTAAATCAAAATAAATTACTTTTGTAGTAGTGGCAAATAAGTTTTCTGGAATTTCACTTATGTTATTTGAATTAAAAGTCCAATGAAAAGAGCTTACTTCTGGGGTGTTGGCAAATAGGCTTTCTGGAATAGATGTAATATCATTCCATGAAAATGTAGATTCAAAATTAGTGACATTTGGAGTATTAACAAATAGATTTTCAGGGATTTCACTTATATTATTAATACTAAATGCACGACTAAAACTAGTTACTTTTGTTGTTGTGACAAATAAATTATCTGGAATTAAATTTATTTCATTTCTATCAAAAATCCAACCGAAATTAAGAACATCTGTCGTGTTAGCAAATAGATTTTCAGGAATTTCACTTATATTATTATCAGCAAAAGCACTAGAAAAATTAGTTACCTTTGTTGTTGTGGCAAATAAATTTTCTGGGATTATGCTTATATTATTATTATCAAAAACACCCCCGAAATTAGTTACATTTGGAGTATTGGCAAATAAATTTTCAGGAATTTCGCTTATGTTGTTATAAGCAAAGATATTTTGAAAATCCTCAACCTTAGAATTGTTAACAAATAGATTTTCTGGGATTTCTGCTATATTGTTTCTATAAAAAGCCATAGCAAAATCAATAACATCTGGATTATTAGCAAATAGATTTTCTGCAACTGTGTTTATATTGCAATCCATAAAAGCTCCATGAAAACTAGTAACTTTTGTAGTGCTAGCAAATAATCCAATTGGTATAGAAGATATGTCGTTATCGGCAAATGTATAAGCAAAAGATTCTACTTCAGTATTATATTTAAATAAATCATCAGGAATATCTTGTATTAAAGTTTTCTTAAATGTGTTATTAAAATATTTAGCTTTAGTGTTATTGTCAAATAAACCTTCTGGTATTTCGGTTATACGACAATAAGAAAACATGTTTGAAAAATCTTCTGCTTCCGTGTTGTAATCAAATAAGCCATCTGGGATTTCATTAATATCACAACTTTCCCAGTCATAAAATATTGAATTAAAACTTTTTACTTTTGTATTATTGTCAAATAAGCCGGCTGGTATTGATTGTATTTGATTACCAGCAAACATGGAGCTTAAATCCTCTACTTCAGTATTATGCTTAAACAGATTAGCAGGAATTTCCCTAATTCTTCCAGACCAAGTATCAGCTGAAAACATTCCACTTAAATTCTTTACTTTAGTGTTATTATCAAGTAGTCCTGGAGTTATCGTTGCAATATTATGATCATGAAACATCCAACTAAAATCTTCTACATTAATTGTATTATCAAATAAATTATCTGGTAATCCGCTCATTGGATTATCATAAAACATTTCACTAAAATTAATAACCTCTGTATTACTATTGAATAAACCATCAGGTAAATTGGTAATACCATTATTAAAAAACATGCGACTAAAATCTTCAACTTTGGTTGTGAAATCAAATAATCCTTCAGGTATTTCATTTAATTGACAATCTTCAAACATACCTTCAAATGTTGTAACCTCGTAGGTATTATCAAATAAACCACTCGGTATTTGTCTTAATGGATTTTTATAAAACATATAGCTAAAATCTTCAACTTTAGTTGTGTAATCAAATAAACCGCTTGGTAATGAATAGATGTCATTAAACAACTCATGGTCTTCTTCTAATATATCCACACCCTCCTCTGAATCCATCTGTATTGGATTATATGAATTGTAGAACATGTAACTAAAATTTTTAACTTCGCTAGTATAGTCAAACAAACCATCCGGAATTTCCGAAACTTCATTTCCATAAAACATATAACTAAAGTCCTCTACTTTAGTAGTGTTATTAAATAAACCATCTGGAATAGCCGTAATAGCATTCCTATGAGTGGTATTATCTAGTAAGCCAAAAACTTCAATAGGTCCACCTGAGTAAATATAGGTGCTATAAAACATATAACTAAAATCTTTAACCTTACTCGTATTGTCAAAAAGTCCAGATGGTAGATAATCTATATTAGATCCATAAAAAGCATAGCTAAAGTCTTCAACCTCTGACACATTATCAAACAATCCATTAGGAATAATATATATAGAAGTACTATTAAAAGCATTTCTAAAACTATTCACATTTTCTGCTCCAGTTATTGAAAAATTTGGAATAATTTCTAAATTTTCACAACCATAAAAAGAATTTTCAAATGAATCAAAATTTATATTTCCCCAACTAACAATTTCTAACAAGTTATCCTTATTTCCTTCATTGTTAAAATAAATATGTGGAAAATAACCTGTTATGCTAACATCGTATTGACCACTCTCTAAATAATTATGAGATAAATCTGGATCATCCCATGATGTTATTACTGATATCTCGCTGTCATCACCCCAATCAATTTCTGCAAAATATTCTTTTTCTGGATATGTAGGAATAACTAAATCTTCATTTTCATTCATATCAAAAGTCATTATAAACGGGCGAGTAAAATATGCAATAACAACTGTGTCATTTTCAATATTGTAGTCTGTTCTTGATGAGTCAGTTGAACCATCAGACCAATAAACAAACTGATTATTGCTGTCAGGTAAAACATAAACCGGTTGACCATCTTCACCCTTTGGAATTCTTTGTTCTATTTCATACTCATAAGAGACATCGATAGCGTTAAAATCAATACTATAATTTACATCAGTAGAATACCCATCCCAGTCCCAACCACCAATAACATATAAATTATCGTTAATAAACTGAGTAGTTGATTTAGATAAGTCTTCTGGTAAAGATGTAGAATATTCTGACCAAGAATCATTTTCAATATTATATTCATATATAGTTGAAACATTATAAAAGTCAACAAAACCTCCAATATAATATATATTTCCGTTCTTCTCTACCAGCGAACCACCAGCCAAAGCTTCCGGCATAGAACTTAGGGTTTCCCAGGTATCGGTAGCTGGATCATAGCTTAAAGTCTGGTTGGAAAGATTCCAATCATCATCATGTCCACCAATGATATAAAAGATATCATTAACTTTAATGGCTTCTGTGCCTAGAGCATAGTTGGTAGGCATTACATCTCCTTCACGCCAAGTGTCAGTATCTGGATTATATATTTCAAAAAAGAAATTGGTTGCTTGTAAATCAAAGTCTTTTTCTGATTCTTCTTTATCTTTAAATGAAGTAAATCCTGATAATCTTATTGGACCATCTTCTATTCCTCCTCCAAAAACATATATTTCATTGTTATATACTCCACCAAATGGGTTAGTAATAGAAAAACTCATATCCTCTAACTGGGTAAATTCTTGAGTGTTAATATTATATTTAAGAGTACTTGAAGCTGGACCTTCTTCGGTTCTCCCTCCAAATATATACAAATTATCGTCAATATTTGCCACCATTGGATTAACTCTACCAAATGGCTTGGCTAACATATCTCCAGGATCAGAAGACATCATAGCTTCTTCACTCCATTCATCTACTTGACTATCATAGGAAATAATCATTGGTGAAATATTATCTTCATCATCACTATATCCTCCAACTAAATATATTGTATTATCAATAACTGAACTTCCTGCTCCAGCTAAGGAGAATGGAATACTTACTTTATTTTGCCAATCTTTGGAAATAAGATAATTAATATACTCTTCAGTTAAAAAAGAAAGATCTATTTTATAATTTGAATTGATTGGAGTAGTAGAATCAAGATTACTTATACCACCCATTAAATATAATTGATTATTTACAATTGAAGGTGAAAATAAGGCATTTTCTCTGGACATATTAAAAACCTTAATCCATTTATCTTCTGGAATATTATATAAGTATATCTCATCAGTTAAATAACTACCGGGTCCTATATCTAAAGACACATTTTTTGGTCCTAATTCTTCTTCAGAATATTTAATACCACCAATTGTTAAATATAAATTATTATATAAAACATAACTTGAATACTCAGTTTCCGTTGGTTTTTCGCTTAAATCACTATTCCATGCTTCTGTTACTGGATTATAAGTATATAATTTATTATTACTATCAAAAATATAAAATAAACCATTGTTAAAAATAACTTTTTCGACTCCATAAAAAGTAGTAAAAGGTGATGATGTTCCCCATGACCATGATTCATCTATTGTGTCATATATTAAAACTTCATAATCAAATACCGTATAACTCTCCGCGTCTGTAAATGTTGAACCAATTAAATAAATTTTATCATTATAGACTCCTCCTTTTATATTTTCAAAAAAATAAAAATCACTACCTAACTCTCTACTAAATCCAAACTCAGACCAATCATCAAGCTCAATATCGTAGATTTCAGTACTAGGAGAATTTAAATAGTAGTAATAATCATCATATCCAATTGAATATATTTTATTATCTACAACTGCAGAAAAAGAATTTTTCTTAGGATAAATCATATCGGACATTTTTTGCCATTCTTCATTTACAGTGTTAAATTTAAAAACTGAACTAGTTGCATTTAATTCATCTGTTCCTCCTAGTAAATAAATACTATCGTCAACAACCGCAGACGATGATTGAGCTAAATTAATTGGCAATGTTTGTTCGATTTCCCAATCTGCTATTTCTGTTGTTGTGGTCTCTGATTCTTCTGATGATAAAAAACCACCATCTCCAGCCATATATGTTAAAGTTACATACTCAATTTCGTCATCTAGTTCAGGCTCAGGTGTTGAACCTCCGCCGCCTCCTCCAAAGACTGGTGGAGTTCCTGGGGCACCAATTGAATCAACTGATTCTGTGTCACCAAGAATTAGAACTTCAGTATTGCCATAATAGACTATATCTTCAGCGGTTATTACATAAGCCCTGATGTAGGGATATGATTTAGGAAGAAGATCTTTTATCTCAGCATTAATACTTAATCCGCTGTTTGTATCAACCAGTTTTCTTTTATGATTAGCTAGAGTTGGCTTTAGCTCTTCATCTTTGTTCATAGTGTAGTCAAAGAGAAAGCCTTTCTCTTTGAAGTCATAGCCTGAACTATCGTTAATAGTAGCTGAAACATCGATAATACTAGTGAATTCTCTCATTAACTCTGGTTTATGAGTAGTAACAGTTATTTGGTTATTGTATTCTTCTTCTTCTTGATTATTATCATATACTACTTCTTCATAGTCATATTCTTGAATTCCTTTTCCTTCTCTAACTGTAATTTGTTCTAGATTAGTATTAGTTATACCTAATCCTAGTTGTCTCATGATAGAGAATGCATCACTTGGTCTACCTAAGTAATGTCTGTTGTTATTGTCTGTGTCTATGTACCAAGCCTCTCCATTTCCCTCTACTTGGATAAATATCTTACCCGCTTGAGACTTAGCAAATGTCTTATCAAGTGGCTGTCTATCTACTCCGGTTGGACTATAGTTGTTTTCTACTTCAGTGTAATCACTGTATCCATCACTGTCTGTGTCAGGGTTGTTTGGTTCAGTACCAATAGCTATTTCAAAATCATCTGGTAGTCCATCACTGTCTGTATCTGTACCACTTAGATTATTTAGTGATAGTGGTATTTTATTTAAATTGTCATTAGTTATTCCTATTCCCTCTTCTCTCATGATAGCGAAAGCATCATGGGGACGACCAAGAAAACTTCTTAGATTATCAAGTGGGTTTAAATACCAGGCTTCACCATTATTTTCTACTTGAAGAAGAATACGGCCAGATAATCTAGTTGAGAGGTTATCACTTGCTTGAGCCTTAACTATTACCTTATTAGATAATATTCCAAGAGATAGTATGAATAGAATAGATACTAGGTATATAGCCAGTTTTTTGGAGGATAGCTTGTTCATGATATTAAATTAAATTGAGTCAATGTATACAATAACTCTTTGTTTATTATTTATATTTTATATAGTTATTATAGCAGATTGTTGGTGCTAGGGGAATAAGGGTTTAATGATATTAAAAAAGGACTCAGATTTTGTCTAAGTCCTTCATCTTGTTTAACCGGCATATTCTTTTTTATACCTAACAGAAGCTAGAGAAAAATTTGAAAACCTTCTTTCTTCTTTAATCCCTAAAAAAGAGTGTAAAATTTCAAGCCTCCCGTTTTCTTGCTCCTTGTAAATCTTTATATCACTAAAATCGGATAAAAGATTTAACGCACGGTTAATTACTTGATGTTCTCCCAGACTGCCTTTAACTGGAAGACTTAGGCCATTTGCTCTTAGTACGTACATAATCGGTTCTTTTAAAAGTTATTTGATGTATATAATAAAATTATTTATTGTCTTGTAGGCCTCTTTAATTACTTTTTTTGAAAGTACGATTTTTTTAGTTATTTTATTATCTAAAAAATATCTTAGTACTATAATACAATTATTTGATATAGTCAATAAGTTATTTAAATTTTCCCATTCATTTCTCTTTTTATTTTGGTAACAATTTTGACACAATACACCTCCACTTAAGAGATTGAAATAATTATTGCCCTCTATAATTTTTTTCTTACAACTGACACAATTATATAGTTCCGGTAAATAGCCTGTTTCCTTTAGCAAACTTAAACTAAAACGGAGTTTATATAGTAAAGATTTTTCTTCACTAAAATCTACTTCATCATTTATTGTTCTAAGATAAGTATCAAGTAGTGAAAATAATCGTTTGTCTTCTACATTTTCTTTAGTTAAAGACAGAAATAATCTTACAACCTCCTGGACACAAATCACTTTATCATAATCCTCTCTGAGTTTTAGAAAACTATTTTCAATTACCGCCGCACTTAAATAATCAAAGCCTTTTCCTTTAATTATCATGATTTTTGATCTAACAAGTATTTCTAAATGACCAGCTAATTTAGAGCCTTGTTTTTGTATTCCCCTGGCTACTAATTCTAATCTGCCAATATCTTCAGTATAAACTGAGATTATAGCATCAGCTTCTTTATATGGTTTGGAGTTTAGAATAATGGCTGAGGTAGTAAAACTATCGGCCATATTTACTACAATTTTTTTCTAAATAGTCTTGAAGTATAATAGCGGCAGCTATTTCATCACGACCAGCCTTTTGATTCTTTGTTCCCTCAAGCGCATCACCAGCAAGAGAACTCAACCTCTCATCAAAAACCTCTACAACACAATCTGTTTCTGATCTAAGTTTATTTAAAAAATTTAACCATTTAGGATTATTCGCTTTAACACCACTCATTTTATCAGGTGAGCCTAGTACAATAATTTCTGTTTCTTCTTCTTTTATTACCCCTTTTAACTCTGATAACGTAGCTACTGTTTTAAAAGGTAGGGCTAAACAAGTATCACTATCACCTGTTGCTATACCTATTCTTTTTTCTCCCCAGTCAATTCCTAAAAGGTTAAAAATCTTTTTCATATTTATTTATCAGTTAATATTTTATATCCATCTTTTGTAACTAAAATTGTATGTTCAAAATGAGCACTTGGTAGTCCGTCTTTAGTAACAACTGTATATTCATTATCTAAGAAATCTATTTGCCAAGTTCCCAGATTTATCATTGGTTCAATGCAAATTATCATCCCCTCCTTGAGTTCAATATTCTCAGGTGAGTTATCTTTAATTGTATAATGAAAAATATCAGGAGCTTCATGCGCTTTGTAGCCCACTCCGTGGCCAACAAAATCACGTACTACACCAAAGTCATGACTTTCAGCTAAGTCTTCAATGACTTGAGCTATATCATTTAACCTAGCACCGTCCTTAACCTTACTTATTCCTTTGTATAAACAATCTCTAGTAATATTTAGTAACTTTTTATTCTCTTTGGAAATAACTCCAACACCAACAGTTTTACACATATCAGTATAGAAACCACCAAGTTCTGAATGTTTGTTAGTTGGAAAATTATTATCTTCTCTTATACTTTCATTAATTGGCCATTCCATACCAACATCAATATCTACAATATCACCAGATTTAAAGACCTTGTCTTTGTCAGCTGATCCATGAATAATTTCCTCATTTAAAGACACACATAGTGCGGTTGGAAAAAATATTCCATCACCTAAAGGATAGTTTTTAAAAGCAGGTCTGCCCCCGGCTTTTTTAATTTCAGAAACAGCAACTTTTTCAAGTTCAATGGCTGATACTCCTGGTTTTGCCAGCGAAGAAACCTTTTCTAAAATTCCATTTAAAATTTTTCCTCCTTCTCTTATTACCTTTATTTCTTCTTCTGATTTAATATATATCATATTACTACACTAATTATTTTTATATTTTATTATTAATAATTATTATTTTTATTTTTTAATTTTTTTATATCTTGTATATGCCATCTTTTGTAATTCTCTTCCTGAAGAACCTAAGGATCTCATTTTTTCATAATTTAAAAAAGCTTTTTTTTCTTTAACTGATGAAAATTTACTAGTTCTAAGTTTTTCAATCCTACTCAAACTTGAATTGTTTGAATTTAAATTATCATTATTCTTTGAATTACTGTTGTTTACATTAAGTAATTTGCCATCTATACTCATATTTCTTATGTTATATTATTTAAAGCTTTCAAGTAGTTTATATATTTGCTTTAAATCAGTTGATGATAGTCCAAGGTCTAATCTTTTATGATATAGTTTATACCTATCTCTTTTAATCATAGTACTAGTAATATTATAGCCTTTTTCAATTCTTCTTTCATATTTATCAAGTATATCCATTACTACTTTTCTATCACTTTTACTTAAATTATTATACTTCGAACTAGTAGCAATTAAACTCCCCAATCTTTTAGCAGTTTTTCTGTTTGTTTCTTTAAGTAGTTTTTTGCTATTTAAATCACTTAATGATTTCATATATTTAAATTATTTATAATTTACCTAAACATATTATATCATAAAAAAAGACAGCTATGAAGCTGTCTTTGAAATATTTCAGATGTTTTCTAGTTATAGTCCATCGTATTCACGCATTGTTAATTGTGATTCAACTTGTTTAACAGTTTCAATAACAACTGAAACAACGATTAGAAGACCAGTACCACCAATTGCTAGAGATTGCATGCCAGTGAAGTATCTCATGATAAGGGGTAGGATAGCAATTAAACCTAGAAAAAGCGCACCAGTGAAAACAATTCTTGTACTAGTTTTTTGTAGATAATCACTAGTATGTTTTCCTGGTCTAATACCAGGGATAAATCCACCTTGTTTTTGTAAATTTTCAGAAATCTTTTTAGGGTTAAAAACAACTTCAGTGTAGAAATAAGTGAAGGCAAATACTAATAAGAAGTATATAATACCGTAGAATAATTGATTATTAAATAATTCAATTGTCTTTTGGGCAGCTGAAGCAATCCAAGCAGTTTCCGCGTTAATAAAGAATTGAGCAATCATAGTTGGAAATAGAACTACTGAAATTGCGAAGATGATCGGGATAACACCAGCCATATTAACTCTCATTGGTAAATGAGTATTTGTTCCACCCATAGCTCTTGAGCCTCGAAGTTGCCGTGCATACTGAATAGGTATATTTCTTTGACCTTCATTTATAATAACGACACCAACGATTGTGATAACAGCAATTACGATAAAGCCAACCACAATTGGAAACTGACTAGGATCATAAGTAGCTATAAATTGCTTAATAGTAGATGGAAGTGAGGCAATAATACCAGCAAAGATTAGAAGTGAAATACCATTTCCAATTTTCTTCTCAGTGATAAGTTCACCAATCCACATTAGAAAGACTGAACCAGCAGTAATAATAGTTATCATAACAGCTAATTCAATAGCAGAAATATTACCTAAAATAGCCGATGAGCTTTGTCTTAAAAGAGTAATCATACCATAAGATTGAAGAGCACCAAGTGGGATAGTTAAAAGTCTGGTCCAATTATTAATCTTTTGTCTTCCCGCTTCATCTTTATTCATCTCTTCAACTTTTGGCACAACCATGCCCAGTAATTGGAAGATAATAGATGAAGTAATGTATGGAGCAACACCCATCATAACAATTGAGAAATTTTCCATTCCTCCACCGGAGAATAAGTTCATCATTCCTAGTATTTCATTACTGTTAAATAGGTTTTTTAGAGCAACTGTATCAACACCGGGAATTGGAACATGTGCAGCCAAACGAAAAATAACAAGCATTAATAGAACAAAAATAATATTGTTTCTAAGATCACGTGCTTTCCAAATTTGGGAGATTTTATCAAACATATTTATGACTTTTAATAGTATTATTTATCTTCCTTTTTTTCTTCTTTTTTCTTTGTTTTTTTTGTTTCTTTTGTTTCTTTTGTTTCTTTTGTTTCTTTTGTTTCTTCCTTTTTACCTCCAACTTGCTCAGATAATGAGGCACTCATTTTAACATTTTCAAAACTAACTTTTACACTAAGTTTTTCTTTACCTAGTATTTTAACTGGTTTTTTTGCAGTTGCAATTAAATCCTTTTCAGCTAGAGTTACCGGAGAAACTTTTTCACCGTCTTTAAAGTTTTTATTAATATCTTCTATACTAACAACTTGATTGTTTGCTTTAAGAGATTTAAAACCACGATGTTTTGGAGTTTGTAGTAATTGTTGTTTCATTCCTAGTCTTTTAAGGTTTGAAACACCAGAACGAGCATTTTGTCCTTTAATACCCCGAGTACTATAAGTACCGTGACCAGAAGCATTGCCGCGTCCAACTCTTTTGGAAGATTTAGTACTTCCTTTTCCTTTTTTTATAGAATTAAGTGATAGCATATTTTTCTTTCTTTATTTAGCTTGCTTTATTTAGAAGATTTATTATCTTCTGTATTTTTAGACTTGTCCTGATTTTTATCTTTATCCTGACTTTTTACTTCATTTTTCTCCTCATTCTTTTTATTATCTTCCTTCTTTTCCTTTACATCAACTTTCTTTAAATGATCTAGGGCATCAACTGCACAACGAGCGTTGTTTAATTTGTTGTTAGTTCCTAGTGTTTTAGTGGTAATATTTGGAATACCAGCTAAGTCCATGATAGTTCTAACTACGCCACCAGAAATAACACCTCTACCTTTAGATCCTGGTTTTAACATAATCTTGGCTGCTCCTAATTTGTGAGTGATAGCGTGAGGAATTGTTTCATTTACAAGTGGTACTTTAACAATTTCTTTCTTTGCTCTATTAACTGCTTTGTTAACAGCAATGGTAACATCAGATCCTTTTCCAACACCAACACCAACTCCACCTTTTCTGTCACCGATACCAACAGTAGCTCTAAAGTTCATTCTTTTACCACCAGCCATCACACGAGTTACACGAGCAATATCTAAAATGCGTTGTTCAAACTCGTCTTTTTGTCTTTCTTTTCTAGCATTCTTTTTAAAACGACCTTTTTTAAAAGCTCCTTTTTCCTTTTTTTTGTCACCATAAACACTAGCAGCCACTGCTTTTGCAGCATTACTGTCACTATTGTTTGGCTTGTTTGAACTTTCTGCTTTTGTTTTTTTATCTTCTGACATATTCTTTAATTAAAAATTATTTTACTTGGCTTTTAAAAATCTAGTCCACCTTCACGAGCTCCTTCAGCAACCGCTTTAACACGTCCGTGATAATTATATGAACCGCGATCAAAGACAACTTTTGTAATATCTTTTTTCTTAGCTTTTTCAGCTAGCATTTTTCCCATTTCAAAAGAAACAGCTACTTTGCCAGACATATCGCCTTTAATCTCTTTACTATCAGCGCTAACTAAAGTCTTACCACTTAAATCGTCAATTAATTGAACATACATTCCCTTATTTGAACGATAGACATTAAAACGTGGTTTTTCAGGTGTACCTGAAACTCTAGTTCTCACCTTATTATGTCGACGTTTATTTCTTTTTTGTTTTTCTTTATTTATATCCATATTATTTAAAATTTAGTTTAAGCAACTAAGATTATTTAGCTGCTGACTTACCAGATTTTCTCATGATAATCTCATCAGTATATTTAATACCTTTTCCTTTGTATGGTTCAGGTTTTCTTAGTTTTCTAATTCTAGCTGATGTTTCTCCAACCATTGCCTTATCCGCTCCTTCAATTGCAATAATATTTCCTTCAACACTAGCTTTAATTCCTTCTGGCAGTTCAAAAATAACTGGATTAGAATATCCTAGATTTAAAGTTAACTTAGATCCAGAAAGTGCTGCTCTATATCCAACTCCATTTACTTCTAATTTTTTAACAAAACCTTCACCGACACCGATAACACAGTTTCTAATCAAACTCCACATTAAACCCCACATAGCAGACGCATTTTTAGCATCCATATCATATGGTTTAACGATAACTTGATCATCTTCAACTTTAACCCCAATAATTTTATTATGAGGTAGTTTTAGTTCTCCCTTTGGCCCTTTAAAGCTCATTTCTTTATCAGAAATTGAAACAGTAACGCCGGGTAGAATTTTAATTGGTAATTTTCCTAAACGAGACATAAATTATAGTACTTAAATTCTTTATTAATATATTTCACCCAGCACTTCTCCGCCAACTTTATTCTGTCGTGCTTCTTTGTCAGTCATTAAGCCAGAAGAAGTGGAAATAATTGCCATACCGTATCTATTTAACACAGTTGGGATTTCTTCTTTTGAAACATAGATCTTTAAACCAGGTTTTGAAACTCTTTTAATAGCAGTAATCTGAGACTTACCATTTTTTTTGTATTTCAAAGACAGTTCTAGTTCGTCAAAACGATTACTAGCACCTTCAAGTCCACCTGGGATTAGCTTAACATCCTTAATCCAACCTTCTTTAGCTAAAATCTCAGCGATTCTATGTTTAAGTTTGCTTGTAGGCAAAACGACCTTACTTTTTTTTACCATTGAAGCATTCCTAATTCTTGTAAACATGTCTGCGATGGGATCCATCATATTTTTATTTAATCTTAATATTTTTTACTATTTCTATATTTTAGGCTTACCAACTAGATTTGGTAATACCTGGTAAATCACCGTTATCAGCCAGTTCGCGAAAACAAACTCGGCATAATTTAAAGTCATTCATGTAACCGTGATTACGGCCACAACGCCAACAACGATTTATTTTTCTTGTTGAAAATTTTGGTTTTTTCTTCGCTTTGACTATTAATGCAGTTCTTGCCATATTAATATATTATTACTTTATTTATCTTCTTTCTTAAATGGAAAGCCTAACTTTTGAAACAACATTAATCCAGACTCTCTGTTTTTTGTATTAGTAGTTAAACTAACCTCTAATCCAAAAATATTATTAATCTCTTCAACCTTTATCTCAGGGAAACTAACGTGTTCTTTAAAACCAACTGTCATATTTCCGTTTTCATCAATACCAGTTGTAGTAATTCCTCTAAAGTCTCTTACACGAGGGAAAGTAATGTTAACTAATTTTTCAATAAAGTCATACATTCTATTACCTCTTAAAGTAACTTTAGCACCAATAACTTGTCCTTCTCTGATTTTAAATGCTGAAATTGACTTTTTTGCTTTATTCATTACCGGTTTTTGACCAGTCATTTCATGTAGTCCTTTTTCTACGTCAGCAATATAGTCTTTTTCTTTATAGTGTCTACCAAATCCTACATTTAGAGTAACTTTGGTAACACGAGGAACAAGCATGCTATTTTTAACACTTAGTTCTTTTTTTAAAGCTGGCACTATTTCTTTTTGATATTTTTCTTTTAATCTCATATTGATTCAATTATACTATTCGATTATTTCGCTGCATTTTTTACATGCTCTAAATTTTTTATCCTTCTTCCCTTCTTTTCCTTTAACTATTTTATAAGCAACTTTAGTTTCTTTACCACATTTTGGACAAACAAGCATAACATTAGAAGCATTGATAAAAGAGGGAAATTCAATTCTCTGTCCTTTTTCTCCGTCACGGTTGGGACGCATGTGTTTTATTAAAAGATTTAAACCTTCAATACTAACTTTTTGATCTTTAGGGGAAACTTGTAATACTTTACCAGTTTTTCCACTGTCTTTTCCGGTTAAAATCTTTACTTTGTCGTTCTTTTTTATATTCATATTATTTACAAATATCACTATTATTTATAATACTTCTGGAGCCAGTGAACCAATTTTTACATAACCAGCTCTTCTAACTTCTCTTGCTACTGGACCAAAGATACGTGTACCTCTTGGTTCCTTATTATCGTTGATAATAACGCAAGCATTATCATCAAAACGAAGATATGTACCATCATCTCTTCTAATTTCTTTTTTTGTTCTAACTATAACCGCTCTTACAACATCACCTTTTTTAATGGCTGCGTGAGGAGATGCAGATTTTACTGTAACTACAATAATATCCCCAATGCTTCCATAACGACGTTGGTATCCTCCTAGAACTCTAATGCATTGCACTTCTTTTGCTCCTGAGTTGTCAGCTGATTTTAGTCTTGTTTGTACTTGAACCATATTTGCCAAATTTAATAATTTTTTAAATCACCTAGTTATCTAGGCTTTAATAGCGCGCCAGCGCTTTTCTTTACTTAAAGGACGACATTCTACAAAGATAATTTCATCATCAATTCTATATTCATTCTTCTCATCGTGTACTTTATAATGTTTTGTAGTTGCGTATCTTTTTTTGTATAAAGGGTGAATTTGAACATTCTTAACCGCTACCACTACTGTTTTATCACTCTTATCACTTACAACAACACCAGTAAATTTTCTGTTATTTTTACTCTCTTTAATTTCAGAAACAGAAGTGTCTTCCTTTTTTATTTTATTGTTAACTTTTGTCGCTGTCATATTTATTTCTTTTTATTATTTAACACAGTTTGAATGCGAGCAATATCTTTTTTTGTATTTCTAATATCTCTTACATTCTTTAACTGTTTATTTGAATCTTTGAAACGTAATTCACGAACTTTCTCCCTATTTTCTTGCAATAGTTTTTGTAAATCACTTTCCTTTTTTTCATTTAATTCTTTAAATTCCATATGTTTTTACTATTTTATTCTTTTGAAATAAACTGACATTTAACAGGTAACTTGTACGCTGCCAGTTCCATTGCTTTTTTAGCTGTTTCCTTATCTACCCCTCCCATTTCAAACATTACCATTCCTGGTTTAACGATTGCTACGTAGTGATCAACAGCACCTTTACCTTTACCCATCGGTAGTTCTCCACCGTGATTTGTAACTGGCTTGTCAGGAAAAATTCTAATCCAAATTTGACCACCTTTCTTAACATATTTTGTCATAACACGACGAGCAGATTCAATCTGACGGGAAGTAACCCAACAAGGTGTCAAAGCTTTAAGTCCGTAACTTCCGAAACTTATATCTAGATAACGAGTAGCTTTTCCGCCTCTTCGTCTTTTATGATCTTTCCTCCATTTAGTTTTTTTTGGCATTAACATATGAAAAAACTTTTAATACTTTTTAATAATTACTGAGTAACAACTTCACCTTTCTCGGTGTTATCTTTCTCAAAAACCTCACCTTTATAAACCCAAACCTTGATTCCAATCGCACCATAAGTAGTACGAGCGGCTCCACGAGCATAATCAATGTCTGCTCTTAAAGTTTGTAATGGGACTTTACCCCATACTAATTTCTCACTTCTAGCAATTTCAGCTCCATTTAATCTTCCGGCAACTACAATCTTTGCACCAAGTGCTCCACCTCTTTCAATTCTTCCTAAATTTTGCTTCATTACTTTCCTAAAAGGAACTCTTTTCTCTAAATCAAGTATCATACCTTGAACTACGATTTGAGCACTTAAATTAGGACGAGCAACTTCTTTAATATTTAAACTAATTTCACTCATTCTAAAATTCTTTAGAAACTTGACGTGAAGCTTATTCTTTAGCTCTTCGACTCCGTTTCCACCGCGTCCGATAATTAAACCTGGTTTAGCAGTATAAATATTGATGTCTACTTTATTTAGACCTCTTTCAATCTCAACTTTATCAATACCAGCTTCCTTAAACTCCTTTAACATGTATCTTCTGATACCAAGGTCTTGTTGTAGATTTTTTACATATTTATCTCCTCTTTCAAACCAGACTGATGGCCAGGTTCTTATTATGCCCATGCGGAGAATTTTTGGATTAACTTTTTTACCCATATTATTATTTTTCGATTCTTAATTGAAATTTATTATCAAGCTTCTATCCAGCTTTTCTTTGAAACATTGTCGCTTTTTTAGCGGTTGTTGACTTAGCTTTTTTATCAGCTTTAGCATCAGGTGTTTTGCTCTTATCATTTCCTTTCTTAATCTCTTTTTCACCTTCTTTAGCTAATTGTTCTAGTTTAACTGGTTCTTCAGTTTTCACTTCTTTCTTCTTAGCCTTTCCACTTTCTTTAATTTCAGCTAATACTAAATTAATGTGGCATCCACGCTTTCTAATCGTAGTAGCTCTTCCGTGAGCTCTTGGCATCCAACGTTTTAGAGTTAAACCTTCATCAACCTTAATTTCTTTAATATATAAATTATTTCTCTCTAAACTATAGGTATTTTCAGCGTTAGCTACAGCAGAATTAATAAGGGTAGCTATTGGTTTAGCCACTAATTTATTAATAAACTTTAGCTGATCAAGGGCTTTTTCTACCGGCATTTTACGAACAACATCGGCAACCAACCTTGTCTTTTGCGCTGACATCCTTAAATGTTTTAAATTTGCTTTTATTTCCATATTATTGGCGTTTCATTAAATATTATTTACCTTGAGTTTTAGCCATCTTACCTCCATGACTAACAAATTTCTTAGTTGGAGCAAATTCACCTAAACGATGTCCAACCATATTTTCAACAATATATACAGGAAGATGAGTTTTTCCGTTATGAACTCCAATAGTCTTACCTACCATCTCCGGTGTAATTGTACAAGCTCTATCCCAAACTTTAATAACAGTTTTGTCATTTGGTCCTAGATTCTTGATTTTGTTTAACAGGCGTAAATTTACGTATGGCCCTTTCTTTAAACTTCTTGACATAATATTGCTTAATTATTTTCTCTTCTTACTTCTTCTTTTAATTATTAAACGATCACTAGAATTCTTTCGACGTGTCTTAACACCAAGTGCTGGTTTACCCCATTTAGTTTTAGGGTGTTTCATACCAATTGGTTGTTTTCCTTCACCACCACCATGAGGATGATCAACTGGGTTCATAGCTGTACCTCTAACTGTTGGTCTAAATCCTAATCTTCTTTTTCTACCAGCGCTACCTAAACTAATGTGTCTTTTATCAGGATTACTAACTTTTCCAACCGTACACATACATTCCTTATCAATTAATCTAATTTCACCAGATGGCATCTTAACTTGAGCATATTTTCCTTCAATACCCATCACATACACTAAGTTACCTGCACCTCTAGCAATTTTAGCTCCTTGTTCTTTTTGCATCTCTACGCAACTAACAGCAACTCCAGCTGGAATATGTTTAAGTGGCATTGCATTTCCATTCTTAAGTTCAATTGCTTCTTTAGAGCTTAACACAGTATTGCCAACTTTTATATCAACTGGGCAAACTATATATCTTTTCTCACCATCAGCATATTTAACTAAGGCTAATCTTGCTCCTCTGTTTGGATCATATTCAATAGAAGAAACTGTAGCTGGTATATCAAATTTATCACGTTTATTATCAACAATTCTAACTTGTCTTTTAGCGCCTCCACCACGGTGTCTGATAGTTATTTGACCACTAGCATTTCTACCACCTCTTTTCTTTTTTGTAATTAGCAATCTTTTTTCAGGCTCAACTCTACTTAAATCCTTAAAATCATCAAATGTAGCTGCTCTTCTGCCTGGTGTATTTGCTTTAACTTTTTTAATTCCCATATGTATATCAAAAAATTTTTATATATATTTTCTAGACTCCTTCATAGAGACTAATACTTTGACCTTTTTTTATAGTAACAATCGCTTTCTTATAGTCATTTCTCTTACCTCTAATTCTACCACGTGTTACTTTTTTTCCATTAACTCTAATTATATTAACATCAAGTACATCAACACCGTAAATAGCTTTTACTGATTTAGCAATTTCAATCTTATTTGCTCTATTTCCTACTACAAATGCATATTTATTATCAGTTACTAAATTTGTTGCCTTTTCAGTAACAACTGGTTTAACAAGAACCTTATAGGCATTACCAGTACTTTTCTTACTTGTCTTACTCTTAGTATTTTTTGTATCTGTAGTACTTGTTGTTTTCTTTGTTTCTTTTTCCGCGTAAAGATCTTGCATTGATGGAGCTGATTTTTCAGTAGTTTTTTTACTTACTTTTTTCACATCCTTCTTCTCTTCCTTATTGCTATCTTTTTCTTCGCCTGTCTTTTTTTTATTTCCAAATAAAGCCATATATTTCAATATTATTTCTTATATTTCTCGCTTAGAGAAGTGATAAGAGCTTCGTCTACGATTAAATTTTTATGATTTAAAATATCTAAAATATTGATATTTTCTGCATTAATAATTTTTATACCAGTTAAATTTCTTCCAGAAAAATATGTTTTCTTATCTTTTTCTGAATTAATTATTAATGTATTTCTTCTATCATTTTTTAAAACATTCTTTTCAATGCTTTCTAGCATTCCGACAAAATCTTTAGTTTTAAATTCATCAAACTTTAGATTTTCTAAAACTACCATTTTTTCTCCTGCTAACTTATCTGATAATACCATTGAAATAGCTTTTCTTTTCATTTTGGTATTAATTTTCTTTTTAAAATTTCTATCATTTGATGGACCAAAAGTAACACCACCACCTCTCCAAATTGGAGATCTACTTGAACCAGCTCTAGCTCTACCAGTTCCCTTTTGTTGCCACGGTTTTTTACCACCACCAGCTACATCAGCTCTACCTTTAGAATGAGCAATAACTTGTCTTGAGTTTGCAGATTGAGCTACTACTACTTGATGAAGAAGTTCTTCATTTACTTCTTGAGAAAAAATATCAGAATCAAGCTCCATTTCTTTAACTTCTTCGGCTTTTTTATTGTATATTTTTATTTTTAACGACATACTTGTAATTATTTAAAGCTTTTTATTTTTTATCTTCTTCTTTTTCAGTGTTTTTCTCTTTTTTTGGTTCTTCTTTAACTTCTTCAGTTTTTTTAGTGTTAACTTCAAGTTCACCTTCACCTTTAAGCATAACAAGAGAGTTCATTGCTCCTGGAAGAGCTCCTTTTACAAAGATAACATCATTTTCCTCATCAACTGATACTACTTCAAGATTTGATGTAGTTATTTGACTATCACCCATTCTTCCGCCCATTTTCATACCTTTAAATACGTGAGCTGGGGCAGTAGAACCAATTGAACCAGGCATTCTTTCTTGGTCTTTATTACCATGAGTGGCTTTAAAACCATGAAATCCATGTCTTTTAATTACACCTTGAAAACCTTTACCTTTTGATGTTCCGGTTACCGCAACTGTATCTTTTTCTTTAAAAGTATTAGCAGTAATAGTATCACCAATATTTAAGTCCATTGCTTCTTTAAGTCTAAATTCCTTAACATGAGTTGGTTTAACTGCTGCTTTTTTAAAGTGACCAATTTGTGGTTTTTTAATATTTTTTTCTTTGCGCTCTCCAAATGCTAATTGTACAGCATTGTAGCCATCTTTTTCTGTATTTTTAATTTGAGTGATAGTGCAAGGACCAGCTTTAACCGGAGTAACTCCTATTACTTTATTTTCTACCCAAACTTGGGTCATCCCCATCTTTTTTCCTAAAATAAATTTCATATAATTTTCAAATGTTTTTTAAACAAAAAACTGGTCTAAAACCAGCTATAAAAAATATCAATAAAAACTAGATATACAATCTTGTCTTCTAAATATTTAAAATTTTGCTGATTTACCTCCAAATAATCGACTAAGTATTGTAAGGACACTTTCGTAAAAGAGTTATCCTAGCTCCAAATAGTCTGTTTAATTTTTAAACTAATTTATTTCCTAATTATCTTACTACATTTTAATTTCAACGTCAACCCCAGCTGGTAAGCTTAAATTACTTAAAACTTCAATAGTTTTAGCACTAGGCTCAACGATATCAATCATTCTTTTATGGATGCGCATTTCATATTGATCACGTGCATCTTTGTGAACGAAAGTTGAACGGTTAACAGTGTATTTTCTTGTTTCCGTTGGTAATGGAATTGGCCCAAAAAACTGAGCATCACTTCTTTCAATAGTTTCAATGATTGTCTTGGTTGATTGGTCAATAATCTTGTGATCAAAAGCTTTAATTTTGATCCTGATTCTTTGTTTGAAATCTTTTTCTTCTTTTTTGTTTTCAGGCATAATAATTGACTGTAAAATAAGATTTTTAAAAGCGAATTAAATAAACGCTAGTGTTCTGTCCTCCTTTTGAGGAGAACAGAACTAAGCGTATACTTAAAATTATTTGATAATTTTAGTAACAACACCAGCACCAACAGTTCTACCACCTTCACGAATAGTGAATTTTTGCTTATCTTCTAAAGCAATAGGAGAAATTAATTTAATAGTTAAATTAGTTGTATCTCCAGGCATAACCATTTCAGTTCCTGGTTGTAATGCAATATCACCAGTAACATCAGTAGTTTTAAAGAAGAATTGTGGTTTGTAACCATTAAAGAATGGTTTGTGTCTTCCACCTTCATCTTTTGATAAAACATAAACTTCGGCTGTGAACTCAGTATGAGGAGTTACACTTCCTGGTTTACATAGAACTTGACCTCTTTCAACGTCATCTTTCTTTGTACCACGAAGAAGTAATCCAGCATTATCACCAGCTTGTCCTTGATCAAGTTGTTTATTAAACATCTCAATACCAGTAACAGTAGTTTTAGCAGTGTCATTTAAACCAACCATTTCTACTTCGTCACCAATATTAATAGCTCCTCTTTCAATACGACCAGTAACAACAGTACCACGTCCTTCAATTGAGAAAATATCTTCAATTGGCATTAAGAAAGGTTGATCAATATCACGTTTTGGCTCTGGAATGTGTTCTTCCATTTTATTCATTAAGTCCATGATAGGTTCTGCATCTTCTCCATTTGGATTCTCTAAAGCTTTTAGAGCTGAACCACGAATAATTGGAGTAGTGTCTCCAGGGAATTCGTATTTATTTAATAAATCACGAACTTCCTCTTCAACAAGGTCAATTAATTCTTTGTCCTCCACCATATCGCATTTGTTTAAAAATACAACGATGTAAGGAACACCAACTTGTCTTGCAAGTAGGATATGTTCTCTGGTTTGAGGCATAGGACCATCAGTTGCAGATACAACTAAAATAGCTCCGTCCATTTGTGCAGCCCCTGTAATCATGTTCTTAACATAATCAGCGTGCCCTGGACAATCAACGTGAGCATAGTGTCTTTTTTCTGACTCATACTCTACGTGAGCGGTAGCAATAGTGATACCTCTTTCCTTTTCTTCAGGAGCAGCATCAATTTCGCCTACTCCTTTTGAAGAAGCAGTCATACCCTTTGCTTGAAAAACAGCTAACATAGCTGCAGTCAATGTTGTTTTTCCATGATCAACGTGGCCAATTGTACCAACGTTAACATGGGGTTTTCCTCTTTCAAATTTTTCTGCCATGTTTTTTGTGTCAGGCCCTCGCTAATGCGAAGTTTCTTTCCCTATTACAGGAAACCAGCCGAACTTAATTAATTATTAATTATATATATTTTTAAAAAATATTAAACTTATTTACTCGATTTCTTTAGCCTTTTTCTTAACACTTGAGGGTATATTCCAAGGCTTTTTATTCTTATCTTCTTCACTTAAAAAGTCCATTTCATTACCACTCTTCCACATTGAAATCTCGCGATTAATTCTATCAGTTAAATTTTCTTCTGTCAAATCCTGATTATCCTCATTTTTAGGGTTTTTTTCTACTTTTTCATTTTCTTTTTTTTCTTTCTTTTTCTTTTCTATATTATCCTCTATTTCCTCGCTTCTATTTAACTGTTTTTGCTTATCTATATTTTTAGGTTCTTCACCTTGTTCAAAACTACTATCAACTAACTTTTCGTAAGAATTAATATCTAGCATGACAAATGAATTCTCAGGCGCAACTGAATCATAGACAACAAGTTTATCGCCAGATTTTTTGGTCAATTGAAATAATTTTTTCAAATCATTTGATAACATAAATATTAATTTTTAAAGCAAATTTTTAATCAGTTCTTCCCTTCTTTTCTCTAATTGCTTCTAATATATTTTTTGGTACTTCAGCGTAGCTTGAAAATTCCATAGAATAGTTAGCTCTTCCCTGGGTCATAGATCTAAGAGCAGTTGAGTATCCAAACATTTCTGCAAGTGGTACCCTAGCTTTAACTAATTTAACATTTGATCTATCAGTCATTTCATCAATTTGTCCTCTCTTACTACTTAAATCACCAATCACTGAACCCATGTATTCTTCTGGGGTAGTAACCTCTACTTTCATCATTGGTTCAAGAAGAACTGTTCCAGCTCTAGAACAAGCATCACGGAAAGCAAAGATTGCTGCCATTTTAAAGGCTACTTCAGAAGAATCAACTTCATGGTATGAACCATCAAAAACAGTAGCTTTAATTTTAACCATTGGAAATCCAACTAAAGGACCGTTAGCAACCGCCTCTTTAACACCTTTTTCAACAGCTGGGATAAATTCTTTTGGAATTGCACCACCTTTAACCTCATCAGCAAACTCAAAGTTTTCTTCACTATCTACAAGTGGTTCAATTCTTAAGTAGCAATGACCATACTGACCACGTCCACCAGATTGTTTTGAATATTTGTGTTCTGCTTCAGCTGTACCAGTAATAGTTTCACGATATGAAACTTGAGGGTTACCAACATTAGCTTCAACATTAAATTCTCTTTTCATTCTATCAACGATAATGTCTAAGTGAAGTTCACCCATACCAGAGATTAAAACTTGATTTGTTTCTTCGTCAGTTTGTACTCTGAAAGTTGGATCTTCTTCAGCTAGTCTTTGTAGGGCTACACCCATTTTTTCTTGATCAGCTTTTGTTTTAGGTTCAACTGCAATTTTAATAACTGGTTCAGGGAAAACTATAGCTTCAAGAAGTACTTCGTTTCCTTCTGTGCATAATGTATCACCAGTAGTAGTATTTTTAAGACCAATAATTGCTGCAATATCACCAGCGTAAATTTCATCTACTTCTTCACGGTGATTAGCGTGCATTCTAACTAAACGACCAATTCTTTCTTTTTTTCCAGTAACCGCATTAACAATATATGTTCCTGATTTTAAGACTCCTTGATAGACACGAACAAAGCAAAGTTTTCCTACAAATGGGTCAGTAGCAATTTTAAAAGCTAGACCAACAAAGGGTTGATTATCGTCTGCTTTAATAACTACTTTTTCATCAGAATTAGGTTTTTCAGCTTCTAGTTTAGCAACGTCAATTGGTGCAGGAAGATAATCATTAACTGCATCAAGAACTAGTTGTACACCAATGTTTTGAAGAGCTGTACCACACATTACTGGATATATTTCATTGTTAATAACACCTTTTCTAATTGTCTTCTTTAAATCTTCTAATGAAATTTCTTCACCAGCTAGATATTTTTCCATTATTTCTTCATCACATTCAACCGCTCTTTCTACTAATTCAGCGTAGTATTGTTCTACCTTTTCTTTCATATCTTCGGGAACTTCAACTTCTTCAACATTCATACCAAAACTACCGGAGAAGGTATAGGCTTTTTTAGTTAAAAGATCAATTACACCAGATAATTCACTTTCTGAACCAATTGGTAATTGAATCGCCACTGCTTTAGGATTTAATCTTTCTCTAATTGAGTTTAAACTCATATAGAAATCAGCTCCAGTCTTATCCATTTTATTTACAAAACAAAGACGAGGAACATGATATTTATCAGCTTGTCTCCATACAGTCTCAGATTGTGGTTCAACGCCAGCTTGTCCATCAAAAACAGCAACAGCACCATCTAGTACACGTAGTGATCTTTCTACCTCAACGGTAAAGTCAACGTGGCCAGGGGTGTCAATAATATTGATTTTATTATTTTTCCAGAAACAAGTAGTAGCGGCTGAGGTAATAGTAATACCTCTTTCTTTTTCTTGATCCATCCAATCCATGTCTGATTGACCTTCATGGGTTTCACCGATCTTATGTTTTTTACCGGTATAAAAAAGAACACGCTCAGTAAAAGTTGTTTTACCAGCGTCAATGTGAGCCATAATTCCAATGTTTCTGATATGGTCTAATGAATAGTCTCTTGGCATATTTCTTTAAACTAGTTATTATAATTAAATTATTTCTATCGTGAGAAATGAGCAAACGCTTTATTAGCTTCAGCCATTTTATGCATTGTTTCTCTTTTTCTAACAGCTGTTCCTTCGCCATTTGAAGCTTCAAGAATTTCAAGTGATAGTTTTTCAGCCATTGATTTACCTCTTCTTTTATTTGATGCATCAATTAACCATTTACAAGCTAAAAAGTATCGTCTTTCACCACGTACTTGAAAAGGTACTTGGTAGTTAGCACCACCAACTCTCTTACCACGAACCTCTACTAAAGGTGACACTTTTTTAATAGCTTTATTAAAAATGTGACGTGGGTCTTGTTTTGATTTGTCTTTTAAAATTTCGAAGGCATCGTAGACAATATTCTCAGCTACGCTCTTTTTTCCTTCCTCCATGATATAGTTGATAAACTTAGCGATATTAATATCGCTATATTTGGAGTCTCCTTCAATTTCTCTTCTTGGGGCTTGTTTTCCTCTCATACATTATTTAAATTATATAAATTTTTAAGCTTTTTCTTCTTTAGGTTTTTTAGCGCCATAAAGACTGCGGCTCTTTCTTCTTGCTTCAACACCAGCTGCATCAAAGACACCACGTACAACTTTATAACGAACACCAGGAAGATCTTTTGTTTTTCCACCTTTAATTAAAACAATTGAATGCTCCTGTAAGTTATGTCCCATACCTGGGATATAAGCAGTTACTTCCATTCCATTTGATAAACGAACACGAGCAATTTTACGTAACGCAGAGTTCGGTTTTTTAGGAGTAGTTGTTGTTACCTTTAAGCAAACACCTTGTTTAAAAGGAGCTCCTTTGGCAGTTTCTTTTCTTTTGCGATGTAAGGAGTCAAGCGTAACATGAAGAGCAAGATTCTTTTTTCTTGCTTGTACTTTCTTTCTTCCTTTTCTCACTAGTTGATTAACGGTTGGCATAATAATTTATTTTATAAATTCATTCTTTATTTTATACAAAAAAGATTCCTGACTATTCAGGTCTTTCTTATATTTTTTTTATACTAATTTAATTTAACAAAACTAAAAGGATAAGTCAAGACTTGAACTAAGCACTGTGTGATAATCTTTCACTATCTTTATCTTTAAAAGATAATGTTACTAATCTTGAGTACTCTTCCAACTTCGAATCAGCATATTCTTTATTGTCTTTATTACCTTTAATTCCCTTTTTTATCTTTTCTAATATCTCTTTATCAATATCAAACAATATATCCGCTTTTCTAGTTTCCAAGTTTTCTTCATCGTCATTTAAATCAATACTTACACAAGTTATCTCTTGTCCACTTTCCTTGTCATACATCTTTACTAAACCATCTACTCCAAAAACTTTATGTAAATGATTTCCCCCTACTGTGCTAAAAAATTTAAACTCATAATCACTACTAGAATTTTCTTCTATATTTTTGATTAACTTAGAAACAAAAGGAGACTTGTTTTCTTCTATCTGAGATTTTTCAATCAATTCAATAGCCTTTTCATAAGAGATAAAATTATTACCTAAATAATCGTTATCATCTGTAAAACTTTCTCTAGCTTTATCTTTTATATCAATAGAAGTTTTAAATTTTTCACTAGGATCGTTTATACTATTTAATTCATCTTGATGAATATGTTTATAAGCCAATTCTTTATACATATCCGAATCAATAGAACCAAAAAATTCTTCTTCTAAACTAAGTTCATTTTTTTGTTTTTCAAAATTTAAATTAAAAAATTCAAATGATTTAGAAAACATATCTTTATATTTATTATTACCTATATACTAATTTACCACAGATAAACAAAATAATAAAGAAATACTATTGACATTACAATAAATTTGTGTTATTATTATGAGTTATCAAATAATTGATAATTGAACCTTAAAAATTAATTAATCATGAAAAACATTAGTCTTTTATTAATTGCTTTAATTTTTATTTTCTCTTCTTGTGAAAACACCATGGAAGATGTAAAACCAAAAACTGATAACGACATCGTTATCACTATGTCAAACCCAGGTAATGAATTAAAGTCAGGTACGCTTGATCCAGAAATTAATTATGGGGACACGATTGATATTTACAATTCCCGTGATTTAAATTTCATCTTTACTGCCTACAATCAGGCCGGAAATTTAGCCGATGGTTACTTTAATTTATCACAAGTTGATTCAGATTTGAAAATTGAAAACCATTATCTGAAATCATACTTAATGGATATAAGTAATGGACCGATTGCCAGCCTAAAACCGGAAGAACTTGGCTTATACAGAATAATATTTAATCAGCCATTGACTGGTGCCCAATTTACATTTTATCTTCGTCACAGCGGCTTACCAGGTCTTATAGGCGACAAACAAGAAAATGCCTTTGCTTTCCGTTTGGATAAAAAGGGACATATTTCATATACCGAATCGGGAACTAAAATCGCCTATCACTTATTCCTTCAGGTACGCGACGGAGAAATAGAGGAAATATTTAAACTAAGCGGTTTAAATGAAATAAAAGCAATTTTGTTTCACGCTCAAGGAAAAAGTGAAATTGAAGTTAAGCGTTGTAAATATTCAGACTATATTACCTTCAGTTTTTTTACTGAAGACTATCAAACAATGAGTAAAAATATTTACAAATTAGTATTTCTGGTTGGTGAGTATGGAAAAGGTTGGTATTCATTTTCTTCAGCCTATAAATCAGATTGGACTGAGGGAAGGCTACCATCAGCTATGTTAAGTTTTTCTGATTTCAATTAAAAAGAAAAACAAAAACAAAAACAAATCAAAACCCGAGTTTTTTAATAGCTCGGGTCTTTTTTTTATTTGAAATATTATATTTTAGAAACCAGCAATCAAACCAAAAAGGAAATGAACGGGTATGACTATCCAGTCTCCAAAAAAAATTACAAATGGTATCACCATTAACAAACCATATTTTTCCAAAGACAAATACTTAAGCTTATTCTCTGGAGAAAGAAAAACGGTAACAATCTTTGAGCCATCAAGAGGTGGTATTGGAATTAGATTGAAGACCATTAAAAATAGGTTTATATAAACCACTAAACTAAGTAGGCTAGTAAAAGCTACACTGCTAAAAGGGGTAAGTCTAATAATTAAACCAAACACTATGGCTAGAGCTAAATTAGCTAAGGGTCCAGCTGCTGCCACTTTAGCATCGCCATACTTTCTATCTCTTAAGTTATACGGATTATATGGAACCGGTTTTGCCCAAGCAAACAAAAAAGAAGAATTGAACATAACCATTATTAACGGTAATATAACAGAACCAAAAGGATCTAAATGCTTAATTGGGTTAAAAGTCAATCTTCCAGCATTTTTGGCTGTGGGATCACCTAACCTATAGGCTACATAACCATGCATGTATTCATGAAATACTGCTGATAATATTAAAACTATTATTAAAAATATTGGATTCATAAAATTATAAAATTATACTATTTGCTTTTAAACATAACAAATAATTCCTTAATTACCAAAAAAGTATAACACATCTTGATTTATTTTTAAAATACTGATAAAATCAAAACGATTTTAAAATGAATATAATAAGAAAATAAAAATATGGGAAAAAAATGTGATTTATGCAAAAGAGTTGCTACCAAAGGTGCTAGCCGTTCCCATTCCAAGATCAAAACCTTGAAAAGACAAGGAATCAACTTGCAAAGCAAGACGATTGATGGAATGAAACTAAAGCTTTGCACCTCTTGCCTGCGCACACTTGATAAGCCAAAAAGAATTAAGAAGAAAAAAGAGGAAGTAGCAGTGGAAGCATAAACAAAGATCAAAAAATCTAAAGAAACAAGAATTATTTAATTCTTGTTTTTTTTAGTAACAACACTTAATTCTCTTATCTTCCTTTTTTTGTCACGTTTTTTATCTTTTATTTTTTACCTTTTTCTTTTTTTATTCTTTTGCTTTATTTTTTTCTTTTTTTATTCTTTTCTTTTTTTATTTTTTTTGCTTTATTTTTATTAATTAAATAAATAATTGTTATCAATATTAAATAATAAATACAAATAAATAAAGGTGATATGTTTTCAAATTTAAGAACTAAATTTAATCCAGCTAAAGTTTCTGCGGTTTTGTAAATATAATCTAAACAAACATAACTTGGTAAATATAGAATATAAATTAAGGATGGAAATATAAAAGTTAGTAAAGTAGCAATTAATAAAAAGATGAAAAATAAGGGGAATATCCAGACAACTAAAATATTTGAAATTGGTGAAATTAAAGATATTTCTTTAAAATTTAAAGCAATAATTGGAGAACAAAATAGCTGAGCTGATATACTTATATTTAAAAATGACAATAAGGAGCTAATTAATTTTCTAAACGTTTTTATTTCTGCCTTTCTTATTATTCTATCTTTAAATCTTTCTAAAATTGGATAAATATATATTATTCCTAAAACTGCTAAAAATGATAATTGAAAACCAATATCATGATGAAGGATAAGGGGGTTTACCACAATCATTAAAGCAGCTACAAAAACTAACAAATTAAAACTAATTTTTAATCGATTACTACTTAAAGCTAAAAGTGATAAGCTTCCCATAATAGAAGCTCTAATAGTTGATGCCGATAGACCAGTAAATATGGGATAAATAAATAAAAATAACAATATAATTTTATAAGAAATCTTTCTATTTAAACCAATACTTAAGAAGAAGGATAAAATAATAGCCGTTAATATGCTAATATGTGTTCCAGAAATTGCTATTAAATGACTAAGACCGGTTTTAGAAAAAATTTCTTGAGTGTAATCTGAAATAGATTTTTTATAACCAAGAAGCATGGCATTTGCTAAACCAGAATGTGGCTCAGGAAGTCCAATATTTATAACATTTCTTATTTTTTGTTTAAAAATAATTAGTTTTTTATAAGACTTATTTGCAAGACTTAGATTAAGCTCATCTAATTTACTTATTCTAGGGTAATACATTACATAACTAATTCCATAACGAAGTAAATAGGATTTATAATCAAAGCCAGAAAAGTTTTCTGGTTCAAGTAAATTTCCTTCAATTTTTATATAATCTCCATAACTATATTTAGGATAAAGATTGGTAGTAATTAAAATCTTTTTATTTAAAACTAAAACAACTAATCTCTGTTTATCAATCCTCTCTTCTCTTTCTTTTACTACCATTGCCTTAAATGACACTTCTTGACCAACTCTTTTTTCTAGTTCTTGATTTACTGACTCTTTATTAAAAGAATTAGAAGAAAAACCTTTTATAAAAATAAAAGAGATTATCAAAAGGTTAATAATTAGAAATATTTTTGGTAATTTTTTATACATAAAAACACTGATATTGTCAGTGTTAATTATATATGTTACATCTTAAAATTTACTTAAATTTTCTATTAAAATTCTAATCTAAAACACAATTTACCTTTAGTTATTTCTCTTATCTTTTCTTAAATACGCAGAAATAAATACTTCAATATCACCATCAAGAACAGAATCAACGTCAGTTTCTTCATGGTTAGTACGATGATCTTTTACTAATTTATTACCATATAGAAAATATGATCTAATCTGCTTTCCCCATTCCGCTTTTTGTACTTCTCCTCTTAATTCTGCTTCTTTTTCTTCCCTTTCCTCACTTAACTTACTAATCAACTTATTCTCAAGTAGTTTAAAGGCTTTTTCTTTATTCTGATGTTGTGACCTTTCGTTTTGACAAGCTGCTACGATACCAGTTGGTATATGAGTAATTCTAACCGCTGAGTCAGTTGTGTTAACACTTTGACCACCAGGGCCACTAGAGCGATATACATCAATCCTCAACTCCTCATCCTTAATGTTAATTTCTTTCTCTCCTTTAATCTCTGGTATTACCTCAACTAAGGCAAAAGAGGTTTGTCTTAAACCATCGGAATTAAAAGGTGAATTTCTAAGTAATCTATGAACACCATTTTCACTTCTTAAATAGCCATAAGCACGCAATCCGCTTATTTTCATTTCCATGCTTTTTATTCCCGCCTCATTGCCGTAGGTAACATCTAATATTTCGGCTTTAAAATTCTTTTTCTCAGCAAAGCGTAAATACATTCTCATTAACATCTCCGCCCAATCTTGAGCATCAACACCACCAGTGCCAGCATGAATTGATAGAAAAACATTTTCCCTATCATGTTTACCATCAAAAATGATTTCAAATTCAAGCTTGGCAATTTTTTTAGTTAACTCTTTATATTTCTTTTCAATATCCTTTTTTAAAGACGGCATTTTTTTATTCTCTTCATCTTCTTCTTTGTCAGCTAAGGCGGTTATTTCTGATAGGTCACGAATATCTTCGCCTAGCTTAAACCACATATCATTTTCTGTAGATAATTCTTCCGCTTCTTTGCTTAACTCAACTGCCTTCTCTTGGTCATCCCAAAAACCAGGCTCAGTCATTTTAATCTGAACCTCATTTAAACGACTAACCCGAGAATCAATATCAAGCATCTTTCGTAATTTAAGATATTTTTCTCTAAGATCTTCTATTTTTTTAAAACTTCCATCCATAGTTAAGATTTAATTTTCAGCCATGTTCTTTTGCCTACATTTAAAGTTAAAGCATCTTCTTTCAAACTAATTACTTCTTTTTCATCTTCCTTAATTTCACCATTTATTCTAACTGCTTTTTGAGATATTAAACGCTTAATATCATTTCCACTTAAATTAGGGAGAGATTTTTTTAATATAGAAAATAGAGTATCCTCTGAAACTCCTAAACTTAATTCTTTTAAATCATCTGGTGCTTCTTTTTTTTGTATTTTAGAAATAAAAGTTTCTTCGGCTTGTTGAGCTTTTTTTTCTCCATGAAAAATTGCAGTAATTTTCTTAGCAGTAATCATCTTAGCATCACGAGGATTATTTTCCTTAATTATTTTATCTATTTCTTCAATACTTAAGCGAGTATTGTTGATTAAAAATACCCTAATCATCGCATCCGGTTGCGACATTATTCCTCCATACATATCTTCAGCTGAGAAATTAAGAAATATACCAGTTCCCCGGCTTTTAGACATCAGTTCTCCAGTTTCTGGGTTTTCCATAAGATTAACCGCTACTACAAATTTTTCTTTATTCTTTAATTTCTTAAGTAAAGTTCTACCAGCTAATGAGTTAAATATTTGATCAGTTCCACATAACTCAATATCAACATCTAAAGCAACACTGTCATAGCCTTGCATGAGAGGGTATAGAAATTCATGAAGATAGATTGGTTTATTCTCGTCCATTCTTTTTTCAAACATATCACGCTCAAGCATTTGCTGGACGGTAAAATTTGAAGCAAGATTGACTACTTCTTCCATAGTTAATTTAGACAACCAGTCATGGTTATAAACAATTTTAGGGGGATTTTCTTTTGCTTCAAAATCCATTAAAGGCTTAATTTGTTCTAACCAACTTTTAACATTAGCATTAACATCTTCGCGGCTAAGTTGATTTCTAGCAGTTGATTTTTCAGTAGGATCACCAATACGAGCAGTAAAGTCACCAATTAAAACATAAACTTCATGTCCAAGTTTTCTAAACTCTTCTAAAACCATATAGTTTTTAGCATGACTTAAATGCAAAGACCCTGAAGTTGGATCTACTCCAATATATATCTTTAATTTTTCACCACTTCGGAGTTTTTTTTCAAATTCTTCTTTAGTGGGCAAAATATTAACAATTACTCCTCTGTTTAACAAACTATCAATAATCTCTTCTTTATTATTTTCCATAAAATTAATTATTATCTCTATTTAACATAACCTCATTATACTAAAGG
>JAQICS010000036.1 GCA_027858435.1 Patescibacteria group bacterium
GATATAAATACTATTTTAATAGATAGAAAAGATCTATTAACTGCAATTATTAGATATAAATTTAAAAAATAATATAAATATATAAATTTACACTATTATTTTAAATTGAAACCTTTTTAATAGATTAAACTGTTCTACAAAGAACATTATTACATATGTTAATAGTATTAATTAGCTATTATTATTTAATTATCTTAAAATGTTCTTCAAGGAACAATATTTAATTATAGATTGCACATAAACGGCATAATTGTTCTTTAAGGAACATTTAATAACAAATATTTATTGATTTTTAAAAGTAATATAGAATTTTTTTAATTTAAACATCAAACAACCTCTTAATTAAGTATTATTTAAAGTATTAGTTATAATTATAGGTTTTAACATAAAACATGCACGAAATTGCAATTTTTAGTGCTAAATTAAATAAAATATTATAAAAATAGAATAATATATAGTAGATAATGCATAATTGTTCTTCAAAGAACATTTTATTGACAAGCAATAGTTTTGTAAATTATATTTAATGATTAAGTCATTTTGATCTAAATATTAACTCAAAGTAAAATTTAACTAATATTTAGAAAAATTTTAAAAATATTTTACATAAAATAGTGTTCCTCGAAGAACATAGACTTTAGTCTACAATATTGTGGACTTAAGTCTGTTGATTTTAATTTTCAAAAAAGGTATAATTTATACATAAATTCTAAATTTATCAAATATATGTATGATTTAATTATTATTGGTCTAGGACCGGCGGCACTAACTGCTGCAATTTATGCCGGACGAAGAGAAATGAGTGTTTTAGTTATTGGAAAAGAATTAGGTGGTCAATTAGTCTGGGCAGATGTTATTGAAAATTATCCAGGAGCTCCTGAGATAAAAAGTTTTGAATTAGTAAATAATATGAGAAAACAGGCAGAAGATGCCGGTGCAAAAATAAAAAGTGATGAAATAAATCTTATAAATAAAAAAGAAGATGGTAATTTTGAATTACAATCAAATAAAACAACATATAACGCAAAAGCAGTTATTATAGCAACTGGTCTTTCTCCAAGAAGATTAGCAATACCTGGTGAAGTAGAATTTAATAGTAAAGGCGTGTCATATTGTGCTAACTGCGATGGACCATTTTATAAAGATAAAACAGTAGCTGTTATTGGTGGTGGTAATTCAGCTTTAGATGCAGCCGAAGTATTATCTAAGATCGCTAAAAAAGTTTATCTAATTCATCATAAGGATACATTTAAAGCTTTTGAAGCTTTAAAAAAAGAAATTAAGGAAAGAGAAAATATTGAAATAATGGTTAATACTGAGGTTAGTGAAATAAAAGGCTCTGATAATGTAAAAAAAATTGAAATTCATAATTTAGCTAATAATAGCAAAAAATCAATCGATATTGATGGTATATTTATAGAAATCGGAAGAATTGCTAGTACTGATTTATTTTCTGAGCTTGTTGTAAGAAATAAAAAGGATCAAATAGTTATTGATGAAAAAGGAAAAACTAAAACCCCTGGTTTATATGCTGCTGGAGATGTGACTCAATGTGAAGTTAAACAAATTACAGTAGCAACAGGACAAGCTACTATTGCTGCTCTTGATGCTTATAACTATATTAAAGAAAAATAATTTCTTAAATTAAATATCTATTCATTAATTATATTTTCTGTTATAATAAAAATATAAATAGAAAAATTATATGAATAAAAATGACATTAAAATAATTACTGCTGATATGGGTTATGGTCATCAAAGACCAGCTCATGTATTGAAACACTTAAGCAGTGATAAGATTTATAATATAAACAATTATGAAGGAATACCGGAATGGGAAAAAGAGTATTGGGAAAAAAGTTTAGAATCTTATGAAAAAGTTTCTAGATTAAAGAAAATACCCTTAATTGGAGCTGGTATTTTTAAGATAATGGATGCTTTTCAAAAAATTAAACCTCTGTATCCATTTAGAGATTTATCCAAACCAACTATTCAACAAAGATATTTTTACTCTTTTATTAAAAAGGGTTTAGGCTCAGATTTAATTAAAAAACTTGATAAAGCAAATACTGTTTTTTTGACAACTTTTTTTGTAGCAGCATATATTGCTGAATATTATAATTTTTCCGGTGATATTTATTGTGTTGTTTGTGATACAGATGCTTCAAGAGCTTGGGCTCCGGTAAAACCAAGAAGTAGTAGAATTAAATACTTTTTACCAAGCGAAAAGGTAAAAGAAAGATTTTTAATGTATGGAGTAAAGGAAGAAAACCTTTTTGTAACAGGTTATCCACTACCTAAAGACCTTGTAGGAGACGATAAAGAAAAAATTCTTGCTGAACTCAAAAGAAGAATTATTAATTTAGATCCTGAGAAAAAATATCGGAATGAATATAAATCTTTATTAAAATCTGTTGTACCTGATTTAAAAAAAGATGACGAGTCTTTAAAACCAGTAACTATAACATTTGCTGTTGGTGGAGCTGGAGCACAAAAAGAAATTGGAAAAGTATTATTAAATGAGTTAATTCTACCTATTAAAAATGGTGAAATTAAGTTAAACTTAGTAGCTGGAGTTAGATCCGAGGTCAGAGACTATTTTGTAGAGTGTGTTAAAGAACACGATTTAACTGATAAAAATGATAAAGTTGATATTTTATATAAAGATAAAAAAGAAGATTACTTTAATGAATTTGATAAATTATTAAAAGAAACTGATATATTATGGACTAAACCATCTGAATTGTCGTTTTATTGTGCACTTGGACTACCAATAGTGATAACTGAGCCAATTGGTTCACAGGAAGACTTTAATCGTAAATGGATTATTTCAATGGGTGGAGGTGTTGATAGTTTAGATGTTTCTCATGTTGAAGAATGGTTACCAGATTTAATAAGTAGCGGTAGATTAGCTAGAGCCGCGGTTGATGCATTTTTGAATGCTGAAAACAAGGGAGTTTATAATATAGAAGAAGTACTACATTTTGAAAAATAAAATATGTTGTGGATAATTGTTGCCCTATCATCCTATCTTTTATTAGCAGTAGCTAATATAATAGACAAATTTTTAGTTGATAACGTTTTAAAAAGCAGTAAAGCTTATGCTTTTGTGGCATGCATAATGGGTTTAGTTGTATTTTTAGTTGCTCCTTGGTTTTTAAAATGGCCTGGAATTGGAATATTCGCCTTTAATATTATAAATGGTTTTGTTTTTGCTGTTGCTCTTTGGTCATTATATGAAGCGCTCGTAAGAGGTGAGGCTTCAAGAATATTAGTTTTAGTTGGTGGATTAACACCAATTTTTTCTTTACTATTTTCTATATTATTTTTTGGAGATAAATTTAGTTCAAATCAATGGACTGGATTAACAGTAATTTTAACAGGAGTATTTTTAATTGCATTTTTACCTAAAAAAAGGTCATGGTTATCCAGAGTTTTAAAAAATGTGCCATTTAAATTAAAAGAAAATAAAGGTGGTTTATATATAGCAGTCTTATCTGCATTTTTTTATTCCCTATATTTTATTGGAACAAAAACTGCTTACACAAATCAAGAATTTATTAGCGCTTTTATATGGACCAGATTAGGAGCAGCTATATTTGTTTTAATATTTTTATTTAATATAAAGGATAGATTAGCAATTAAAAAAATATTAAATAAAAAAGAACCAAATAAAAATAAATTTTTAGTTGTCTTTAATCAAATGATTGGATCTAGTGGATTTTTATTACAAAATTATGCAATTTTTTTAGGCTCTGTTGTTTTAGTTAATGCTCTACAAGGAACACAGTACGCCTTTATTTTAATAATTAGCACAGTTTTAGCTTTAATGAGACCAAAACTTCTAAAGGAAACTTTTTCTATAAGAATTCTTTCTCAAAAAGTTTTAGCTGTAGTTTTAATTGCCGTAGGATTATACTTTTTAACTATTTAATATGTCAAACAAAATAAAAGATTTTTATCGAAAATATAAAATACTTAAGCATAAAAATATTAAAACTATAATAGTTTTAAAATGTATTTTATTTTTATTAATACTTTTATTTTTCGTATTTTTTAAATGGTTAAACTATTATCCAAGTAATATTAATTTAGAACATGATAAAGATTATTTTGGAGTTACTTTTTCTACTAAATATAGCGAAGACTTAGGCCTTGACTATAAAGAAGTATACAATGAGATATTAACTGATCTTAAGGTAAAAAAAATTAGAATACCAATATATTGGGATGAAATTGAAAAAAATAATAATAATTATAACTTTGAAAAGTATGATTATTTAATTAATGAAGGTGAAAAATATGATGTAGATTATGTTGTAAGTATTGGAAGAAGAGTTCCAAGATGGCCTGAATGTCATTCGCCTCATTGGCTTATTAATAAAAATGAAAAAGAAGTAGAGTTAGAAACTTTAGAAATGATTGAAAAAGTTGTTAAACACTACAAAGATAGAGAAAGTGTTGAATATTGGCAAATAGAAAATGAACCTTTTCTTAGTAGTTTTGGGGTTTGCCCGCCTTTAAATGAAGATTTACTTAAAAAAGAATTTAAATTAGTTGAAAATCTAGATGACAGAGAAAAAATTATAACTTCATCAGGGGAATTAACATTTTGGGGTGATGAAGCTGAAATAGGGGATATCTTTGGCTCTACAGTATATAAAATTGTATATAATTCTTGGTTTGGTTTCATAAAATATCCATTTCCTGGATCATTTTATAAACTAAAAGCAAAAATGGCTGGCATTGATCTTAAAGACATGATGATACTTGAGCTTCAAACTGAGCCCTGGGTAGTTGATGGTAATATTACTCAGTTAAATCAAGAACAGATTAATAAATCATTAAGTATTGAGCAGTTTAGAGCAAATTTGCAGTATTCTATTAATTTAGATTTAAATAGAGTATATACTTGGGGTGTTGAATGGTGGTATTTTGAAAAACTTTATGGTAATCCAGAATATTGGGAAATTGCAAAAGAGTTGTTTTAGTTTTATATTTTACTTTCAATAATTTTTACAATCTTGTTGTCATTTAAATCAACCCAATTTTTAAAAGCAGATAATTTTGATTTATCTGTTTTTTCTTTGAAGAAAAAACTAAGATCAAAACTATTAGTTTTAAAAGCTAAGCCTGCTCTTTGTGCGTCTATTGCATTGTATTTTTGTTCTATATGACCTTTTGTCGGAATCAATCTTACTTGTTTTTGTAAATATATAGCTTCAGAAATAGAATCAAAACCAGCGGTTGAGATATAATAAGAACAAGTACTCAATTTTTTTATAAATAGTTCATTACTAATTGGATAAAAATTGATATTTATTGGAGTTTTGTAATTTATCTCCTTCTTGCTAAATGTTTCAATATTTAAATCCGGATTATGTTCTGCTTGTTTTATTAAGTCTTTACTATAACCTGGATTTAAAATGTAACTTAATATAAAGTCTTTATCTAATATATCTGCATTTTTAATTTCTTTTCTTATAAGTGGCGGACAAATATATAGTTTGTTCTTCTCTTCATCATTTTCCTTGGTAAAAGAAAGAGCAATTTTAGTTGATTTTTTAGTTGAAGTAAATTTATTATAAGTTCTAAATATTAATTTTTCTAAATAATTTTTAAATAATAAATTAAATTTAGAATGATTTAAGAAGTATTGATGACCTATAAAAAAACTTGGAGTCCTACATTTGAAAAATCTTAAATAATTACCAAGCATTGGTTCATAAAAACTTATCAAAGCGTCTGGATTATATTTCTTAATAGATTTATTTATACTTTTTATTGATTTAAAATAATTAGGTATTTTCAAAAGCGATATAAATGCACTTCTATAAAGTAATATACCTTTATCCTTTTTATCAGTGGTAAATTTAGGACTTATAAGCGTATGAATTTGGCAATTAAAATTATCCTTAAAAAAAACTGGTACCTGATCAATGTTTTTTGCGCCTACAAAAACAGCAGTCACTGTATGACCGCTATTTCTAAGCTTTTCTTGTAGTGTAATTGCCTGAGACATGTGTCCTCGGCCTTCACCTTGGATAAAAAAAAGAAATTTCATAAATGAGCGGGTAAGGGGAATCGAACCCCTATCTTCAGCTTGGAAGGCTGACATAATAAGCCATTATACTACACCCGCAACTAACAATATTTTATAAGAAAATCATATTTAAGTCAACACTTTGCACTCGTCCATGTTATAGTTGACACTACGAAGTACAAATATGAAGAATTATAAAAGAAGAATGTGGGAATTAGATATAGAACTGAAAATACCCCAAAAAAATGATAATATAAACAGATTTAAAGAATTAATTAATAAGTCTGTCGATATTATGCAAAACAAAGCTGAAAGTGAACTTAATCCTCAAAGATGCCATTTGT
>JAQICS010000049.1 GCA_027858435.1 Patescibacteria group bacterium
ATTTAAAGATTTAACTATTTTTTTGTAAACATCAACCTTTTCTCCATTTAATTCAAAATCATCACCAACGTAATCAAATTCATAGTTAATCGGTTCATAGGGATAGGGAAGTATTCTAGAGTCATTACTGGCCACTATTTCACCGCCAGTACCAGCTCCTAGACCTAGAACTGAAACTGAGCTTTCTCTATTGGCTTCTTCATTTGAAGTTAAAGTGTTGTCAGCACTAACAGTAGCTGGGGTTTTAGTTTCTCCTTCTGAGTTGTTAGTAGATAAAGCAATTTTTCCAAAAGCGCTGTCTTCAACTCTAACAAATTTTTCAGTTTGTTCTTGCTTATCCTTGTTATTTAGAACTAATTTACCATCGTTTTTTTCTAAATTGTTTTTAAGAGGGATAATAATGGCAATTAGAAGGGCAATCGCACCAAGTGAAAAAGCTAATTTTTTAGAAAATATCATCCAATTAAAAGCTTTCTTTTCTTCACCTTTTTTATCTTTCTTAATTTTGTTTATTTCATTCATAATATTATGTTTTAAATTATTTTTAAAATTATCATTTATTTCTAAATTTGGTTGAGACTTAGAAAAGGTGTGGGCAATACTTCTTATCTCCTTTTCAAATTTTTTCATTTCATCATCTATGCTTATTATCTCTGTTATTATTTTTTCTATTTTTTGATTATTCATATTATTATAGTTTGATAAAGAAAAGAGAAATAAGGGCAGAAACAGGAATCTCTTTCTTTAATGTTTTTATAGCTCTTGAAAATGACATTTTACAGGCATCTTCACTTTTATCTATTATTTTAGCAATCTCTTTGTAGCTTAAATCTTCAAATATTTTAAGCATTATTATCTCTCTTTGTTCAACATTTAATTTTTTTAAGTGATTTGCTATTAATTTAGTCTTTTCTTTAAAATCAATATCTCTTTCTATATCAGTATTATCACTTAAGTCCCAGACGTCATCTATATTAATATTATTTTTACTACTAGCTTTTTTTCGATAATGATCAATTACTAAATTTCTAGCAATAGAGTATAGCCAAGGAGAGAAGTAGTCTTTACCGGCAATTTTAAAACTTGGTAATTTATTTAAAGCTTTTAAAAATGTTTGAGTACATAAATCCTCAGCCGTCTCTTTATGTGAAGTTTTGAAGTATATAAACTTATATATCTTATCAATATATTTGTCATATAGAATCACAAAGGAATCAGTGTCTCCTTTTTGAAACCTTTCAATTATATCGCGATCTTTTTCATTCATATTTTTATACTATAATTAACATTCGTGTGTATCTGAAGTTTAGCAAAAATTCCTTTAAAAATCTAATAGTTTTTTACAAATTTTGGGCGGAGCCAGTAGGTTATTTTCTTTAATTTTCCTTAATTTTAGAGCTTTTTTTAATTTTGACCTTGACATGTTCACAATTTAATGCTATAATATAAATTCAATTATAGGTAATTACACAAACAAAGTTAAAGGAGGATACTATGAAAAAGTTACTTAAGGAAGCCATCCAGATTCTCGAAGAAGAGCGAGTTCAGTTATTGGAATGGGCAGAAGAGAGTTTTACTGAAAGCTGGTCGACGCACCAGGTCGAGGCGATGACAAAACGCGCAGAGTACCTTTACAACAAAATCAACGAACTTAAGGTAAAAAAAATGAAACTGTAATTATTACCTATGCTTCAATCAATTCGATGGTCGTTAACTTGTAAAGTTGACGGCCTTTTTTTTATCCTAAAAATTTAAAATTAAGCTCTATTAGATATTTAAATTTAAAGAAAACAACTTACTAGCGTAGCTAAATACAACTCGTTATGTGCTGGTGAGGGCTATTGTATATAACTACTAATATTATAGCAGAAGTTTTAAAAACTCGCTCGTTTTAACAGCTGTCACTTAATTAAACGCATAAATAATGAAAAGGTAACAAAAAATGTTTATATTTAAATTATTTACTAATATTAAAAATATTTTGTCGTAATTTTGATATTATGTTATAATATATAAATAATAACTAATAAATTAATTAATTTAAAAAAAGTATGTTAAAAAAACTTCTATTTTTAGTAATTATTACTTCCTTTTTATTTATAGGAATTAATTACGCTAAAGCCGAAAATTCTCTATCTTTTTCCAAATCAGAATCTAGTTATTCTGGAAGAGATTTAGAAGCAGGAGAAAAAAATGTTCAATTATTAAAGTTTGTGGTCAAAGGAGAAAATGACGAAAAGATTAGAATAGATATGTTGTCATTTTTTAGTGAAGGATCAAGTGTGGATTTTTCTAATTATTTAGAAAATGTAAGAATTAGTAATTTTAATAATGAAAATTTAAGTGAAAGTATGTCTTTTGATTATAATATTGCTGAATTTAGAGGATTAGATATTAATATTGATCCAGATGGTCAAAGAATATTAAATCTTTTAGCTGATGTCAAAGAAGATTTACCATCTGAAATTGATTCATTTAGAATGTATTTAATTCCTAACCATGTTCATGCTGTTATTGATTCAAATAACGATATCATTAATAATATCACAGGTGACGTTAGAGGTAATTATTTTGATATAGGAATTGAAGAAGAAGTTGATACTGAAGAAGGTAACTCAAATGGAAGAATTGATGATGAAGAAGATAATGAAGAAGAACTTGATGAAGCAGAAGAAAAAAATGAAGAGGCAGAAGAAGTATTGGAAGAGGAGGAGGAAAAACTAGAACACGAAAGAGAAAGAATTGAAGAAGAGAAAGAAAGAATTGAAGAAGGAAAAGAAAGAATTCAAGAAGAGAAAGAAAGAATTGAAGAACAAGAAAGAGAAAGAATTGAAGAAGAGGATTCAGATAATGAGTTAGCTGAATATAGGAAAAGTTCAAAAGATTTAGCTAGTGGTCAAGTTGATAATTTATTAGCTGAAATTAATCAATTAAGAAACAGGGTTAAAGAACAAGAAACTGAAATAAAATATTTAAAAGGTTTAACATCTGAATTATCTAAGATAGGAGAAAAGATGAAATCAGCTATTAATACTTTTATCACCTATGGAGTAGATGATAATACTCAAAAATTAGGAGCTGGTGAAAGAGCAGCGGTTATAAATTCATATGAAGCTGCCTTTGATAAGTTGCCTGGTAATGAAGATGAATTAAATGATGTGATTAAAATTGCTAATGGAAGATGGCCAAGTATTACTAATACTAGTGCGGAAAATGAAGCAAAGGATGAATTTGAAAACATTTATAAAAGAGAGTCTAATATGAATAATGCTAATGATAATGCAGCTGTTACCATTATGGCATATGGTTTAAGACAAAGAGCAGAAAATAGAAACCTACAAAGTGAATCTGCTGGTATTAATACTTTTAAAAATATCTATAACAGAATTCCAGAAGATACTGAAGATTGGAATATATTACAAGCTATAACATATTCTGGGGCAACTAGATAAATGAGAATATAAAATCTATATTAAAAAGCTACTTTTAAATAAGTAGCTTTTTAATTATGGTAAAGATATAAATATTTTGCTATAATTAAAATATATTAATACTTAAGTTTTCTTTTATGAAAATTAACAATTCAATTAAGCTAATAATTGCCCTTGTTATACCACAATTATTTGCAATATTGGGATCAGTTTTTACCCAAAGTTCAGTGAGTAGTTGGTATCCATTACTTGAAAAACCATTCTTTAATCCACCCACTTGGGTGTTTGCACCAGTTTGGATTACTCTTTATATAATGATGGGGGTAGCTGTTTTTTTAATTTGGAAAAAAGATTTAAAAAAGAAGGAAACAAGATTTTTAGTCCTTATCTATATTTTTCAATTAGCACTTAACCTATTCTGGTCATATCTTTTCTTTTTCTTAAAGAACCCAGGAATTGCCTTTACAGAAATTATATCACTTTGGTTTGCCATACTTGCTACAATTATTGCCTTCTATCAGTTTAAAAAGTGGGCCGCCTACTTATTAATCCCCTATATTCTTTGGGTATCATTTGCTATGGCTTTAAATTTTAGCATTTGGCAATTAAACGGTGGTAATATGTATTCAGTTTCACAAAGCTCTTTAACTGAAGAGATGGAGGAGGGAAGTATAATAGAGGAAGAACAAGAAGATGTTCCATATATCATGATTGAGGAGTAATTATTTTAATAAATAACCTTAACAGTATAAATGTGTTTGTATAAACAAAAAGACATTGGTTATTAAACCAATGTCTTTTCTGCTTATCTTTAAAAAGGATATATTAAAATCTCTTTTCTAAAGGACGAGCTTCGTTAACGATAACTTTTCTTCCGTCAAGTTCTTGACCGTTAAACATCTCGATAGCTTTTTCTGCTTCATCATCATTAGCCATCTCTACGAAGCCAAAACCTTTAGACCGATTAGTCATTCTGTCCATAATAATTACAGCAGAAAGAACTTCTCCAGCCTTTGCGAATTCTTCTTTTAAAACATCTTCAGTAGTTTTAAAATTGATTCCGCCAATAAATAACTATTTCATTTTGTTTTTTGTTCACTAAATTTTTAATGTAAGACGACCTTTTTAAAAAAAGAAACTGGAGAAACCAATTTCTTGTTTAAATTGCTTACCTAATAATTAGTATACACTACTTTATTAAAAAAGTCAATAAAAAAACGGAGCATTTAATAACTCCGTTTTTATATCTATTTCAAGCTTTGTATTCTTGATCTTTGTTTCTTTAATTATCTTTTTTAAACTGAAACTTTAACACTAGGGCTCATTGAAGAGGCAATAGTAACGTTTTTGAAGTATATTCCTTTGGTGCTACTTGGCTTAGCTTTTCTAATGTTATCAATTAAGGTTTGAAAGTTTTCTTCAAGCTTCTTATCATCAAAGCTTAGTTTTCCGATAATAGCGTGTAGGTTACCAGTGTCATCATTTTTGTAACTAATCTTACCTTTCTTTAATTCCTCAATTGCTTTAGCAGGATTAGGCGTTACAGTTTCATTTTTAGGTGATGGCATTAAACCACGTGTTCCTAAAATCTTAGCAATTTTAGCTAGGTTTCTCATCATAGAAACTTCAGCAACAGCTACTTGAAAGTCAGTTTTTTCAGTTTTTTTAATTTCTTCAATTAATTCTTCACCACCAACTAAATCAGCGCCAGCATCTTTAGCGGCTTTTACGTTTTCGGGACTAACAAAAGCGGCTACTTTAATTGTTTTACCAGTTCCGTGAGGAAGGGAAACAGCACCTCTTACTTGTTGGTCACTCTTTTTAACATTAATTCCTAATCTGATGTGAAGTTCAATTGAAGGATCAAACTTTGTTTTATTGATCTTTTTGATAATTTCTAGAGCATCATTAAATGAATATGCTTTAGTTTTGTCATAGATTTCTGAGAAATCTTGTTTTTTCTTTTTCATAGTTTTCGTGGTAAGGCGACTAAAAATATTTAAATATTATTTAGACTCCCACAATTAATTATTATTTATTTAATTTCAATTCCCATTTGTCTAGCAGTTCCAGCTATAATCTTTTTAGCAGAGTCCATATCTTTAGCTGATAGATCAGTCATTTTTGCTTCAGCAATTTCTTCTAGTTGTTTGTCAGTAATTGAGCCAACTTTTTTAGTTAAAGCTTCTGAAGATCCTTTTTTAATTCCGGCTGCTTTTTTGATTAATTCAGATGCTGGTGGAGTTTTAACGATAAAGTCGTAGCTTCTGTCTTCATAAACAGTAATTTCTACCGGAAGAGTGCTACCCATTTGATCTTTGGTTCTATCATTAAATTCTTTACAAAAACCAGCTATATTTAAACCATGTTGACCCAAGGCTGGACCAACTGGAGGAGCTGGGTTTGCTTGACCAGCAGTAATTTCTAATTTTATTTTTGTCTTTATTTTTTTTGCCATATAATTTTGTTACAGGAGCATAAGAAGCCTAACCCCCGATCATTAATTTCTATATTATTTCTAATTATGCTTTTTTAATTTGTAGGAAGTCTAGTTCCACTGGAGTTTCACGTCCAAACATAGATACTGAAACTTTAACTTTTCCCTTAGCTTCATCAATAGCAGTAACTTTTCCTTCCATGTTTTTAAATGGTCCTTCGTTAATAGTAACTGGGTTACCAAGCTCAACGTCAATTTGAAATTTAGGATCTTCAACACCCATTCTTTTCTGTAGTGATTTAACCTCTTCTTCGCCAATTGGGGTAGGGATGGTGCCTGTTCCGATAAAGCCAGTTACATTTGGAGTATTTCTAACGATATACCAAGATTCATCAGTTACAATCATTTCTACTAGAATATATCCAGGAAAGATTTTTTCTTCACTAACTTTTCTTTTTCCATTTTTAATTTTAATTTTTTTCTCAGTTGGGATTAAAACATTAAAGATTTTATCTTCCATATCCAAAGAGTCAACTCTTTGTTTAAGATTTTCCGCAACGTTTTCTTCGTAACCGGAGTAAGTATGGATTACATACCAACGACGGCCTTGGTTTAATATTTGCTTAGCCATAGATTTATTATAAAGATTTAATTATTAATTAAAAGTTATCTTTATTGCATTAAGATTACTTTGATTCCGAGTGAAAAGAATTCATCTAATGCACCCAAGAAAGCCGCTGTGGCTAAACTAATACCAAGAACTAAAAGGGTTAAACGATATGTTTCCTTTTTGCTTGGCCAAGTAACTTTTCTCATCTCAGCGTAAGACTCTTTAAGATAATTTGTAAGTTTGCTCATATTGTTGTTATTTTAGCAAATTTCTATTTGTATTATAGAATAAAAACAGATTTAAAAAAAGCCCACTGGGCTCATTTAATCTGTTTTAATATTACAAAATTAATTATAGCTTGTCAAGGAATTGTATGAGTTCAGCTCATTTTGGATTGATGTATAGTTAGTTAATAAATAATTAATTGGAGTGTTTAAATTAAGACCAAATGATATTTATTTGTGTTATATCGCAGTAAGCATTCAACTAGTTTATCATTAAAGACTTTTGTATCCTCAAGTAGTATTTCATGCCAATCAATAAACTTCTCCTGTATAGTTCTATTAAACTTTTCTACGTGTCCATTCTTTGTACATATTAACTTTAACTAATCATATTTTAATGAGATAAATTTATAAAAAAAAGCCTCAAATTGTTTATACAATCCGAGGCTAAAGCCTAAAACCTTAAAGGTTAAAAGACTAAGGTCTAACTTGGCGTACGACGAACGCAAACCCAAGGCTATGACCCCACCAGCCACCAGTACCGCCATAGTACGCGTCCAACCAGGAACCATTGCCACCGCGACCAGCGCTGAGCAGCTCAGGATCGCCACTAGAGTTTTTAATTGGCTCGTGCATAGCAATGATCCAATATAAGTCCATAGCTTTAAGATCTTCGTCAGAGAATTTTTCCCTAATAAGACAGGCAACTTCGATATTTGGTGTAGAAAGTTTACGGCTTCTAGCTTCTTTGCGGACGTTTTTAATTATTTTATCATTGTCGCTAAAAATTTCCCTCTTAAGGACAGCCATTTTGTAAGTCGTTGGTTCTACTAGCTCAAATTCTATTGAACGTAAAACTCTTTTAGCATAACTACTGATGCGAAAGCCTTTGTTTTCTAATCGGGTAATCCATTCTTCGCCGGTGATACCATCTGAAGTGACTGAGAAATATATTACTCCGTTTTCTTCGCGCCATCTAGACTTAGAAATACTTAACTCGCCAGCATTTATCATGCGTACGGCTTCTTTCGGATCTTCAATCCCAGTTTGGTCCATAATGTTTTTTACCACGTCGTTCAATTGACCGACAGTAAGATCATATGACTCAAATTCACTTTGTTTTTCTTGTGAAAAAACTAAAGTTGAAATTAACAAAAATAAATAAAATAAAATTAATTTTTTCATTTTCTATAATTTTAAGAGTTAATAATTTTATAATTCATTATTTAAAACTGTTGTTTTATTGTAGATGGGTTTAAAATTAATTAAACTTAACTATACTTGTTAAAATACTATATTACAGTAGAAAAATTATCATATTTTACATAAAATGTCAATCTGTGGTAAGTTTACGCACATTTTGGACAAATTAAGTTAAGGCCAAAAACAGAAAAGAGCGGTATAATAGTAGCGTTAGACTAATAACAAAACTATTTACGGATTATGAAATGAATTAGTTAACTTCATTTTAAGTTAATGTATAGTTAGTTAATAAATAATTAATTGAAGTGTGTAAATTAAGACCGAATGATATTTATTTGTGTTAAAAGTAAATTTTAATTTTTGTTTTAAATATTATTTTAAATTAATTATATTTTAAACTTGAAAGATTTGAATATTTTTATATTGCTTTTTATTGTTTTTTTAGATAAAATATAATTAAGCTTTTAAAATTTAAAAAGCCTTTTAATTTTATGGTTAGTCCAACAATGAGAAAAAATGAATCAAGTAGTAGTAGTAGCTTGGAGATAAACAAGAATACCAAGAAATTGTTTCAAGTTATCTATAAACGTGAACATGGAGATGATTCTAAAAATAGTGACGATAGTTCAAAGATAAAGGTTTCATCACTTGTATCTAAGTTGTCTTTTTTCTATGAAAAAGCTAGAAATGCAATTGATTACGAAGAAGATCATTTGCTTCGTAAAAATGCCATTTCTCGTATACTTAAAAGACAGATTATAATAGAGGGCTTTATTAGACAAACTGAGAGTCGAAATATTTCTGAACATCTTCTAACCGAGTTAATTAGAGGAGGTTATTTAGCAAACAACGAAGTACCGGAGAAAAAAATTGATGATGTGGCTCTTGTTTTAGAAAAATACATTAGATTAAAAAATATAATTTCATCTGAAATTAACTATTCTTTTAATTTAAACAAAGACATTAATGATGTTAAGCATTCAATAGGCGAAAAGAATAAGATGATTTCTTGGCTGATTATATTAGCTGCTTGTGAGATTGAAGAAAATTTGTCACCTAATAAGGTTAAGAAACTGGTAGTTGAAAACATGTTTGATACCTTGGATAAGAATATTGAACTACCAATTGATTTAAAAAAATATCAAGATGATCTTTCAGTTCAAATATATTTAAGTATTGCCAGAAAATATGAAAAGTTTGATGATGATTTGTTATCCTTTGTTCTATTTAAATACTATAACCCTGATTGGATAGAGTATAATAAAGATGGTTCATTATCTCAAAATGAAGAGAAGGAAATTGATAAGCTAGCTAAGAATATTGAAAAACTATATTCCTTAATTGATAAGCAGTTAAATCATCCTTTAAAGAAGCAACTTGATAAAATATCTAGGATGTATTCACTATATTATACTGTATTAATAGATACTATTTCTAAAGATCCTTTAAAAATATTTGCCACTATTAAAAAAGGAGAAAAAAGTTTTTTTTCTGAGATTAAAAAAACTTGTAAACAAAAGTATGATAAAGCTAAGTCCAAGCTATGGCGTTCAGCTCTTAGAAGTATAATTTATATATTTTTAACTAAATCAATTTTCGTACTCTTAATTGAAATACCGGCGATAAAGTGGTTTAACGAAGATTTAAGTTGGCTAACACTGGGGATTAATATCGCTTTTCCAGCTGTCCTATTATTTTTCATAGTATTAACCACTAGAAAACCAAAAGAAGATAATACTAACAAAATTATCTCAGGAATTTCGGAAATTATTATTCCAGAAGAGAAGGGTGAGAATAGGATAGTACTACTTAAAAAACCAATGAAGAGAAATCTTGTAGCTTCTTTTATATTCAACCTTGTCTATGTTTCAGCTTTTCTACTATCCATGTATGCGATAATAAGGGTGCTGTCATTTATCGGCTTTACTTGGGTTAGTATGATAATATTCCTTTTCTTCCTTGCCTTTGTTAGTTTCTTCTCGGTTATCACCACTAAGGGGGTAAAAGAACTTCTAATTGTTGAGAAAAAAGAAAGTTTGCTTGGCTTTTTAGTTGACCTTTTCTACATGCCAATTATTTTAGTTGGTAGATGGCTTTCAAGTAATATGTCCAAAGTTAATGTCTTTGTCTTTGTCTTTGACTTTATCATCGAGGCACCCTTTAAAATACTAGTTGATATTTTTGAGGATTGGACAAAATATGTTAAAGAAAAAGGAGAAAATATTGAATAATTATGAGTATACTAAGAATCGTTGCTACACCAATTGGAAATTTAGAAGATATAACCTTAAGAGCTTTAAGGGTTTTAAAGGAATCTGATTTTATTCTATGTGAAGACACTAGAACTAGCTCAAAACTACTTAATAATTATGAAATTAAAACCAAAACAATATCTTTTCATCAACACAGCAAAGACACAAAAGTTGATAAAATAATTGAACTTTTAAATAGTGATAATAATCTTTCTTTAATTACCGATGCTGGAACACCAGGTATATCTGATCCGGGGAGTAAATTAGTGGAAATAATAAGGGAGAAACAAAAAAGTGGTGAAATTAAAGATGTGTTAATTGAAAGTGTACCAGGAGTATCAGCTATTACTACTGCTATTTCAATTGCTGGAACTGGCTTTGATCATTTCCTTTTTCTTGGTTTTTTACCACATAAAAAAGGAAGACAAACTAAAATAAAGGAAATTTTTGAAACAAACTATTCAGTTGTTTTATATGAATCTAAGCACCGAATTTTAAAATTACTTTCTGAGTTGAAAGAACTGCAAAATAATTATAGACTTAAGTTAAATGTGTCACTGGCAAGAGAATTAACTAAAATGCACGAGAGTTTCTACAATGGAACAGTTGAAGAATTAATTTCAAAACTTGAAAATGACAAACAAAATACTAAAGGTGAGTTTGTTGTTTTAATAAAAAAAGATAAGAAAAAGAATATAAAGGAGTAAAAAGAATAACGTTTTTAAATAATAAAGTTAAGTTAAAAGAATATAACTATGAAAAGTAATAACTTTTATATCACAACCACTTTGCCATATACTAATTCTGATCCTCATATTGGTTTTGCGGCTGAGATTATTAAAGCTGATGCCATTGCTCGTTTTAATAGACAAAAGGGGAAGAATGTAATCTTTAACACCGGTACTGATGAGCATGGATTAAAGATCTATGAAAAAGCCAAGGAAAATAATATGGATGTTCAAGATTTCTGTGACCTTAATTCACATAAGTTTAAAAACTTAAAGGAAAAACTTAATTTAAGTTACGATAAGTTCATTAGAACCACTGACAAAGGGCACATGGAAGCTGTACAAGAGTTTTGGAAGAGGTGTTATGATAATGGTGATATTTATAAAAAGAAATATAGAGTTAAATACTGTGTTGGTTGTGAAATGGAGAAAACTGATTCAGAACTTGATGATAAGGGAAGGTGTCCATATCATGATAATAAAGAATTAGAATTAATTGATGAGGAGAACTATTTTTTCCGTTTTTCAAAATATCAAGACAAACTACTTAAATTATATAATGAAAGGGAAAATTTTGTCTTGCCAAGTGTTAGGCAAAAGGAGATTAGAACTTTTGTTGAAAATGGACTACAAGATTTTAGTATCTCAAGACTTAAAGAAAAAATGCCTCACGGCGTTCCCGTTCCAAATGATGATAGTCAGGTTATGTATGTTTGGTTTGATGCTTTAGTTAATTATATTTCCACTCTTTCATGGCCAGATAGTAGTGAGTTTGAAAACTTTTGGCCAGCTCTTCAAGTGTGTGGGAAAGATAATTTAAGACAACAAAGTGCCATGTGGCAAGCAATGTTAATGTCAGCTGGAGTTGAAAACTCTAGCCAAGTTTTAGTCTTTGGTTTTTTAACTGTTAATGGCAAGAAAATTAGTAAAAGCACAGGAAATACGGTAAGTCCAATTGAACTGGTTGATAAATATGGAGCCGATTCTCTAAGGTATTTTCTTTTAGCCGAAATTCCTCCTTTTGAAGATGGTGATTATTCTAAAGATAAGTTTAAATTCCGCTATAACGCTGATTTAGCTAATGGCTTAGGCAATTTAGCAGCTAGAGTTTCAAATCTTTTGGAAAAAAACGAAATAGAAACAAATTTAGAGTTAAATTTTGAAGATAATAATTTAAGTGAGTTAAAAGATAATTTTGATAATTTATTTGAAAATTTTAAATTCAATGAAGCTATAGCTCTTATTTGGAAGCAACTTAGAGTATGTGATGAAATACTTAGTGAAAAGAAACCTTGGAAATTAGAGGATAAGGAAGAGATTAGTAAAGTACTAATACCACTTGCTCAAGATATTTTAAATATTTCTCACCTTTTAATTCCAATTATCCCTGAGTCTGCTAATAAAATATTTGAAGCATATTCACAAAATCAAATTAAAAAAATGCCTCCACTTTATCCAAGGATAAAAGAAGAGGAAGAAAATAATTAATTATATGACAATTTTTGATCTCAGTTTATTTCTCATTTTAATTGGCTTTATTATAAACGGCCTATTTAAAGGACTAATTAAAATGTTGGGATCTATTGCTAGTTTTTTTGTCGCAGTATTTGTAGCTGGTCATTTTCATATTCCTTTCTATAACTGGTTTAGTAATCATATATCAGGAAATGAAAGTTTCTTAAAAATTGTTTCTTTTATTCTTCTTTTCTTTATCGCTTCTAAATTGTGTATTCTTTTGTTTAGGTTAATTGAAAAACTATTTAACATAATTGCCTTTATTCCTGGAACTAAGTTAATTAACAATCTTCTAGGAGGTGCCTTTGGTCTAATCTTAGGTCTTTTAATTACTAGTTTAGCCGTCTTCATACTTTCCTCATATCTTGATGTAGGAGGAGCAATGTCAAGTTTAATAATGAACTCATATATTGCCCCAAGTCTGCTTGAAATTGCTAATGTCTACGTTCCACTACTACCTGATGCCTTTAAAACAGTTAACACGGTTATAAATGAAAGAATTTAAATTAAATGAAGGAAAATTAAATAATAATGAAAGAGATGAAATTGTTAAAAGAATTTTAAAAGGTGAAGTTTTTGCGACCCCAACTGATACTATATATGGTTTAAGTGGAAGAGCAGATAAGATGTTTGTTAACAAAAGAATATCTAATTTAAAAGAAAGAGAAGAAAAGCCTTTTATTCTTCTGGTATCAAATTTAGATATGATTAAGAAGTATTGTTATTTAAATAAAGATCAAGAAAAATACTTTAAAGACAAGGTGTTAAACAGCAGTCGCCCTGTAACTATCATATTAAATGCAAAAGAAAATACTAATTTAACAACGGTTAATAAAAATGGAACTTTGGCACTTCGTTTGCCTAAAAGTTCATTTTTGATTAAAATTATAGAAAAGTTAAATATTCCATTAATTTCAACTAGTTTAAATATATCTGGTAAAAAGGTTGTAAATAATTTAGATGAGATTAAATATGGATATTTTAGAAATGATAAGCCAGATTTTTTAATTAATAGTGGTATAAATTACTCAAATAAGTCATCTAGATTAGTTGACTTAAGAGATGTTTTATACACTAAGATAATAAGAGAATAAATAAATATGTTTAAAAATATAATTAGAAATTGTAAATCCAAAACACCAAAATCTAAAAAAGTTCTAATAGTTTCAATTGCTATTCTGTTTGTCTTTTTTGGTGGCTATTTATTTGGAAAAGAGCAGGCAAAAAATAACTTTAAACCACTAGCATATAATGAAAATAAAGAAGAAGTTAGTGAAGAAGAGGAACTAGACTTTAACCTATACTTTGAGGTTTGGGATAATATTAAAGAATATTATGTTGAAAAGATTAAAATATCTGATAAGGATCTTTTCTATGGCTCTTTAAAAGGATTAGCAGAGTCAACTGGTGATCCGTACACAACCTTTCTTGACCCACAAGAGTCAAAAGAATTTGATGAAGATTTGTCTGGTAAGTTTGAAGGAGTGGGAATGGAAGTTGGAATTAGAAATGAGGTAATTACTATTATCTCACCACTTGATGATACTCCAGCTAAAAAAGCAGGGGTAATGCCAAGTGATAAGATATATGCCATTGATGGTGAATCAACAATTGGCATGAGTTTAGATGATGCAGTTTCAAAAATTAGAGGTCCTAAAGGAACGGAGGTTAAGCTAACTATCATTAGAGGTGAAGAAAAACCTTTTGATTTAACTATTACAAGAGGTGTAATTGTAGTTGATAGTGTAAAATATGAACTAAGAGAGGATGGAATATTTGTTATTAGAATTAGTAATTTTAACGATGATACTGAATTTCTTTTCTATGAAGCAGTAAATGAAATAATTGAAAAAAATCCTAAAGGAATAATTCTTGATTTAAGAAATAATCCTGGTGGATATTTAGATACCGCTATTAACCTAGCTAGTAAATGGATTGAAGATGGAGTAATTGTAGCGGAGCAATTAAATGATAATAAGAGGGAAGAGTATACGGCCAGAGGCCTAGCTCAATTAAAAGAATATGAAACTGTAGTTTTAGTTAATGGTGGTAGTGCTTCTGCTTCTGAAATTTTAGCTGGTGCTCTAAGAGATTATAAAAAGGCAGAAATTGTTGGAACTACAACCTATGGCAAAGGATCTGTTCAGGCTCTTCGTGAGTTAAGTGATGGATCATATCTTAAAATAACTGTAGCTAAATGGTTAACCCCGGCTGGTGACTATATTGATGAAAAAGGAATTGAACCAAATATTGAAGTCGAGTTAACTATGGAGGATGTAAACAATGATCATGATCCGCAAATGGATAAAGCAGTTGAATTAATACTTGAAGATTAATATTAAATTAATATATTTCTATGCCAAACAAAAAAACAAAACCTAAAGAGAAAACAGAGTCAGAAAAGAAATCAACTAAATTTATCTTCGTTGTTGGTGGGGTGATGTCAGGTGTTGGTAAAGGTGTAACTACAGCTTCAATTGGTCAAATACTTCAAGCCAGAGGCTACAAAGTCTCAGCTATGAAAATGGATCCATATATTAATCTTGATGCTGGTACTATGAATCCAATAGAGCACGGAGAAGTTTTTGTAACAGATGATGGCGATGAAACAGATCAAGACATTGGAAATTATGAAAGATTTTTAAACAAAGATATATATAAAACAAACTACATGACAACTGGTCGTGTATATAAGTCTGTAATTGAAAAAGAAAGAAATTTAGAATACAAAGGAAAATGTGTTCAAGTTGTTCCACATATTCCTCAAGAAATACAAGATAGGATACACAGAGCTAGTTTAAAGACAGATTCAGATATAATGATTATTGAAATTGGTGGAACTGTTGGTGAATATGAAAACCTATTATTCTTGGAAGCAGCTAGAGTAATGAAGCATTACAATCCTAAAGATGTACTATTTGTCATGGTTTCATATATTCCAATGCCAAAGATGATAGGGGAGATGAAAACTAAACCAACTCAACACGCAGTTAGAAGCCTGCAAGCGGCTGGAATTCAACCAAACTTTTTAGTAGCTAGAAGTGAAAAGCCAATTGATAAAGCAAGAAGGGATAAACTGTCTATTAACTGTAATCTACTAAATGAAGATGTAATCTCAGCTCCAGATGCTTCGTCTATATATGATATACCACTTAACTTTGAAAAAGATAATATTGGAGATAGGATACTTGAAAAATTAGAACTACCAATTAAAGAAACTAAAAATAATGATTGGCGTAAAATGGTTGAAAGAGCTAAGAAAGCAACTAAGGAGGTAAAGATTGGTATTGTTGGTAAATACTTTAAAAGTGGTGATTTTGCCTTTGGTGATTCATATATTTCTGTAATTGAAGCAATTAAACATGGATCAAATATTAATAATATTAAACCAGAGATTATTTGGTTAAGTGCTGAGGAAATTGAAGAAGAAGGAAATAAAGCCCTAAAAGATTTAGATGGTATAATTATTCCTCAAGGTTGGGGAAGTAGAGGATCTGAAGGGAAGATGATAGCTATTAAATATTGCCGGGAAAACAATATCCCATACTTTGGTCTTTGCTATGGTATGCAAATGGCAGTAATTGAATTTGCTAGAAATGTAGCTAATTTAAAAGACGCTAACTCTCAAGAGGTTGATAAGAAAACTAAACACCCAGTTATCCATATCATGCCTAATCAAGAAGAGTTGATAAAAGAAAAAGGCTATGGCGGAACTATTAGACTTGGGGCTTGGCCTTGTAAGTTAAAGGATGGAACTAGATTACAAAAAGCCTATTTAAAACATAACAAGAAAAAAATAGTTAATGAAAGACATCGTCATCGCTATGAGTTTAATAATGAATTTAGAGAGCAATTTGAAAAACTAGGCCTTACCATTGCTGGAACTTCTCCAGATGATAAGATTGTTGAGGCAATTGAAATAACAAGTCACCCCTTCTTTATTGGTGTTCAATTTCACCCAGAATACATTTCTAGACCTCTTGATCCGCACCCACTATTTGCCGAATTTGTAAAAGCTTGCTTTGATAATAAAAAGAAATAGAAAGTATTACTTAACAAAAAAAAGACGAACAAATATTGCTCGTCTTTTTTTATAGTATTTTTCTCTTTCTGATTTATTTCTTTGTTGTCTTTGATGCAGCTTCTGTTTTTTTAGAGGCAACTCTTTTACTATCAGTCTTCTTATTGGTTGTCTTCTTTTTTCCTTTTCTAGCTGCTTTTCTAGAATCTCTTGCTTCATTAAATCTCTTCTTTGTTTTTTTGATTGTTGTTTTAGCAGTGTTACCTTTTTTTAAAGGAGTTTTTACCTTTGTTGATTTACTAGGTTCAACTCTTCCTTCAAAATCAGGAACAATGTTTACTACTTTCTCATCTTTTAAAATTCCAGTGAATTTTGTAAATTTCCTAGTGGTAAACTTTACAAAACCATTTTTTGCAGCAAAAAGACTGTCGTCTTTAGCTTTTCTAACAGCAATACCAGGACGATATTTTGATCCTCTTTGTTTTACAATAGTCATGCCTGTTTTTGCATATTGACCATCACTAAGTTTAACCCCTAATCTTCTACCGGCTGAGTCACGGCCTAATCCGGTTGATCCGGCTGCTTTCTTATGTGCCATATGTATTTTCTCGTTAAAATATTAGCTTATTAAAGCTAATATATAAAAGTTTTAATTAAATTTATTAACTTAAATATAACAAATCTAATATTTATTGTCAATAACTTTAAAGCATATTTAAATTATGCTATAATAGGCATGTAATAATTATTAACTTTTTCTTATTTAAAGATAATTATTTTTATTTAAGAATATCAAATTTTATGTTAAAAGTAGACCAAGATAATTGCATTGGCTGTGGCCTTTGTGCAAGCACTTCACCTGATAATTTTGCTATGAATGCAGATGGTAAGGCGGAAGCTTTAAAAAATGAGGCAAATGATGAGGCTAAAGAAGCAGCAAAGAATTGCCCCGTTAATGCAATAACTGCAGAATAATACTATGCCTGAAAATCCATTGGAAAAATTAAATAAAAATGAGAATCCTGAAGTAAATCAGGAGTCTTCGGTTGAAAAACAAGATAATGACAAAGAAAAAGAACAAGAAAAAGGGAAAGAACAAGAAGCAGAAAAAGTAGCTGAAAAGAAGCCTGAAAAACCAAATATAGAGACACCTGATCCAAATAAGTTAGCAGGTTTAGCAGCTCAGAGTTCTCCAGCTAGTATTTACAAAAAAAGAGAAAAGGAAATAGACAATGTTTTATCTGAGGGATTAAACGATATATACTTAAAAATGTCTCCAACTAATAGAAAAGAATTTAGGGTTAAGGGTGAGGAGACTACTAAAAAGATTAATGATTTGCTTGGTGAAACAAAAGTGAAGGTAAAGAAGATTATTAATTTAATTAAAAACTGGTTAAAAGTTATACCCGGTGTTAATAAGTTTTTTATTGAGCAGGAAACAAAACTTAAAACAGATAAGATAATGAATATCAAAAAAAATCTATGAACTCTTTTTCTTTAAACGATGCCAATATTCAATTAATAGTTTATTTAACTATTAGTTTTGTTGTTGTCGCTTTTTTAACCTACATTATTTTAAGCATATTAAGATTTTTAAAACGTCGTAATCAATACTTTGATCATCGAGTTTTTTTAATTAGACTTCCTAAAGATAAGCCAGAGGAAGGAAATGGTGAAACTCCAATTGCTCAAATTAGAGAAGAAATATCTATAGGTGAAATGATTTTTTCTTCAATTGGAGGATTAAAGGCACAAAAAGGTTTTAAACATTGGCTACTTGGCAGAAATGATCAATTTTCTTTTGAAATTGTTGCCTCATCAAGTAAAATTGCTTTCTATATCGCTGTTCCAGAGAATAAAGTAAGGTATATGGAACAACAGATACACGCTGTTTATCCAGAGGCTGTTATTGAAGAAAAAGAGGATTATAATATTTTCAAACCTAATAGTGAAATATCAGCTGCCTACATTAAAACAAAAAGGGACTATATTTTCCCTATTAAAACCTATCAAAAAATGGAAGCTGATCCGATGAATCAGTTAATTAATGTTTTGTCTAAACTTGATAAAGATGAGAGTTTAGCTATTCAGTATGTAGTTAGAAGTGCAGTCGGTAAATGGCACGGCAGAGTAAAAAGTGTAGTTTCAAATATTCACAAAGAATCCTCGGTTAGTAAAGGAATGTCAGCTTCTAATTCACCTGGTATTTTTGATAAGTTAAACAAAGTCTTTGACATGTTTTCTTCTAAGAAAAATGAGCAACCGCAAATGAACGATAAGAGATTAACAGCGGCTGAAGAGGAAATGGTAAAGGCTATGGAGGATAAGAACGCTAAAGCTGGGCTTGATGTAAATATTAGAATTATTAGTTGTGCTAAAAGTCGTGAAAAAGCTAGTATTTATTTAGATAATATTTCAAATGCTTTTTCTGAATATAATAACTTTACCTATGGAAATGTTTTTGCTGTTCATGGTGGTAAAAAAGAAGTGGTTAATCGTTTAGTTAAAGACTTTATCTATCGCCGTTTTGATGAAAAAGCCGGATTTCTTTTAAATACTGAGGAGTTGACTAGTATTTTTCATTTTCCTCTTAAAACCACAGAAACTCCAAACATTCTTTGGTTGAATTCAAAAATTGCTCCAGCTCCAGCTGATGTTCCAGATGAAGGAATAATTTTAGGAACAAATTATTTTCGTGATGTAGAAACAGAAATTAGAATTAAAAGAAAGGATAGACGAAGACATACATATATTGTAGGTAAATCTGGTACTGGTAAGTCAGTTACTTTAAACAACATGGCAATCCAAGATATTGAAAATGGTGAAGGAGTTTGTGTGATGGATCCAAACGGTGACTTGATTCAAGATATTTTAGATCGTATTCCTCCTGAGCGAGCTGAAGACGTAATAGTTTTCTCACCAGCGGACACGGAAAGACCTATAGGCTTAAATCTACTTGATTATGATGAAAATTATCCTGAACAAAAAGGTTTTGTAATCAATGAAATTATTGGTATTTTTGATAAATTGTATGACCTTCAAGCAACTGGTGGACCAATGTTTGAAATGTATATGAGAAATGCTTTACTACTTGTAATGGATGATCCATCTAGTGGTGCAACTTTAATGGAGGTTCCAAAAGTATTAGCTGATGAAGAATTTAGAAAATTAAAATTAAGTCGTTGTAAAAACCAATCAGTTATTGATTTCTGGGTTAAAGAAGCAGAAAAAGCTGGAGGAGAAGCCGCTTTAGCTAACGTGGTACCCTATATCACTTCAAAGCTCACCCCTTTTATTACAAACGATATGATGCGACCAATTATTGGTCAACAAAAAAGCGCGTTTAATATGCGTGATTTAATGGATAAACAAAAAATTATACTAGTAGACTTACCAAAGGGTTCAATTGGTGAAATGAATGCCTATCTTCTTGGTATGATTATGGTAGGAAAAATATTAATTGCCGCATTGTCAAGAACTGATATGAAGCCAGAGGATAGAAAAGATTTCTACCTATACATTGATGAGTTTCAAAACTTTACCACTGATTCAATTTCTCAAATTCTTTCTGAGGCCAGAAAATATGCCCTTAACCTAATAGTTGCCCACCAATATATTGGTCAGTTAACAAAAAACAATAATACAGAAATTAAAGATGCTATTTTTGGTAACGTTGGTACTATGATTTCATTTAAAGTTGGTTCAGAAGATGCCGCCTTTTTAGTTAAAGATTATACCCCAACTTTTAATGAATTTGATTTAGTTAATTTAGATAAAGGTATGGCTTGTATCAAACTACTAGTAGATAACGCTAATTTAAAACCATTTTCCCTTAGAGGAATTTTTCCAGTGCTGGGAACTAAAAGAGAAGGAATTGCTGATAAGATAAGATCACTTAGTCGTCTAAAGTTTGGTCAAAACGTTAAATTAATTGAAGCAGAAATTAAAAGAAGAATGCCTTAAAGCCCTTGTATAATTTTAAAAATAATATTAAGATTAGATATTAAATCTATATTTTTATGTCAACTCTGTATCGAAACTATCGACCGAATAATTTTTCTGAAGTTTTAGGTCAAAATCATGTAAAATTAACCCTACAAAATGAGATTGCCAGTGGTCACCCCGGGCACTCTTATCTTTTTTGTGGCCCAAGAGCCGTCGGAAAAACTACCCTTGCTCGTATATTATCTAAAGCAATTAATTGTGAAAATAGAAAAGAAGGGGAGTTTGAACCTTGTGATAAATGTGATAGCTGTAAGTCTATTAAAGCCGGTAAGAATTTAGATATTTCTGAAATTGATGCTGCTTCTAATACTGGAGTTGATAATGTTAGAGAAAGTATAATCTCATTTTCACGTCTTCAACCAAAAGGGAAGTATAAGGTGTTTATCATCGATGAGGTTCACATGCTCTCAGTTCCAGCCTTTAACGCTCTTTTAAAGATAATGGAAGAACCACCAGCCTATGTTGTTTTTGTACTATGCACTACTGAAGTTCATAAAATACCTTCAACTATCATCTCACGTTGTGAACGTTTTGATTTTCAAAAAATTAGTGCCACAGAAATAGTTAAAAAATTAAGAAAAATATCCAGCGAAGAAGGAGTTGATATTAGTGATGACATCTTAAAATCAGTAGCTCGTCAAAGCGGAGGATATTTACGTGATGCGGAAAGTCTTCTTGGTCAAATTTTTTCATTAGGCGGTAAAAAAATTAGTAACGAGCAAGCCGAGTTAATTATTCCTAAAAATAATAATCGTGAAGCAGTTAATATCATATCTCTTGTTTCTAAAAAAGATGCAGCTAAAGCAGTTGAGCTGTTAAATAAGATTATTGATAATGGAGTTAATGTAAAAAACTTTAACAATGAATTAATTAACTTAAGCCGTAAAATATTACTTGATAAGATTAATCCTGGTCTAAGTGATAGTTTAGGACTTAACTTAGAAGAGGAAATGGAAAAAGAAATACTTGAAATCATTAAACTATTATCAATAAATGATATTTCAAACATTTTAGATAAATTTTTAAATGCAAGTTATGATAATCGTAGCTATTTAATTCCTCAACTACCACTAGAAATTGCAATTATTGAATATTGCCATGAAGATAAGGCGTTAAAAAATAATTCTAATCCAAGCAATAAAGTATCAAATACTAATTCTAGTTTAAATAATAATACCAGTAATTTAAAAGCTGGTAATATAAACTCAAATAATTTTAATAAGGATGTAAATAATAATGATTTAGATAGTAACTTAGGTAATAGTTTAGCTAAAGAAGACAACTCAAATTTAAAACAAGACATTAGTTCCAATAATTCTTTAAACAATAATGAAAGTAGTTCAAATAATAACAACAAGAAAGGAGTTTCACTTTCATATAACGATGTTTGTCAGAAATGGCCAGAGTTTTTAGTTAAGATTAAGAATT
>JAQICS010000056.1 GCA_027858435.1 Patescibacteria group bacterium
GATAAAAAATGAAAGAAAAATTTAATTTTTTTAAGATTGTTTTTGTAATCTTGGTTATGTTTAATACAGTTTCCTGTATTGATTACCCAGACTTTGACACTGAAAGTATGTCTGAAGAATTAATTTTAAAGTCAGCTAATGGCTATAGTTCTGAATTAGGAGAATTTTATGTCCAACGCGGAGTTGCGACTGTTTTATACCTAGAAGGACGAAATTATGACATTATGTCAGCTACTTGGGAAATTAATGATGAAAAAGTTGAAGGAAAACAGATTGTTTATACCTTTAATTCAACTATTAGTTATGATATTGAAGTTGAAGCAACGATGAGTAATGGCGAGGTTGTTAACAAAACCTTTGTTGTTAATTGTATTGTTGACCTGTCTGAAAAGGACCCGATTAAAAGCTTTGTGCTTGGTAATGACAATGATAAATGGCAATTGTTATTTCTGTTTTCTAAAGAAAGAATGTCAGAATCTAATGGTAGCTACTATAACTACATCGGTACTATGACTGATTGGGATGAAGAAGAAATTAATAGCAATGATGAAAACTATATTATTAACTCTGATGGTGAACCAGAAAGAGTTGATGATGTAGGGAAATACCTTGGTGTTAATTTTGAACTAGAAAATTACAGTGACGAACATGAAATTGCCATTGTCCTCGACAATGGAGATTGGGTAGATTTATCAGGCTCAAACTTTGTTAAAAATGACAATAAAACAAAAGCAATTTTCTACTTCGATTCTGAAGCTGGTGAAGTAATTCCTCAAGGTGATTACAGCGAAGAATCTTTACCTGGTGAAAGCGGTGATATGTATATGCGTTTTAAAATTGATGATGAAAACTTAACAGTTTATTTTCTTTTAAAAGATGGGTATACAAATAAGTCATTTTGTAAGTACCAAAAAGATGATGGAACTTATACGAGTTACAGAAAACTTGAAGAAGTGTCTTCATTTTCCGCTTGGGGAAGTTATAGTTTTAACATAGCTTCTGTAAGAGGAAAAATATTTGATCTAAGATATGGTCAAGATTACGACGACGATGAAAACTACTCTAAAAACATGAACAAATCATTGTTTTACAGCGAGTATTTTAATTGTTTAAGATTATCATTATTAAAAATTGAATAAAAAACAAAACAAACAAAAAAAATAACCACTAACAATTAAGTTGGTGGTTTTTTTCTATCTAAATTTTAATCTTGTTTATATTAGATTAAAGCCAACGTTTTTTATAGAATATTACAAGCATGGCTAACATACTTAAAGTCATAATACAAAGAATAAGCCAAAAAGAATTAATCATTCCAACAAGAGGCATATTTTTTACATTCATACCAAAGATTCCGGCCATTAGATTAAGGGGTAGAACAATTACGGAAAACACGGTTAGAGTTTTCATAATTGAATTCATTTTATTATTAAGCAGAGTTTCATTTGTTTCGTAAATTACCCCAATCATTTCTTTTTGATTATCAAGCATTTCCCAAAGTCTTTTTGAGTCATTAACTAAACTGCTGTAATATTTTTTAATACCAGCTCTATCAACTAAGCTACTTTCCATTTTAGAAAGCTCAAGCAAAATATTCTTATGATTTTGCATAATCTTTCTAATATTAATAATATTACTCCTAAGCATTAATATATTTTCAGCTACTAATTTTTGTTTTCCAGCAAAAATCATTTCCTCAACATGTTTAATCTCTAAACTATTATCATCAAGTAGTCTGTAGCAGTCATGAATTAACCTTCCCAATATTTCATATAAAAGAACAGCTGATGATTCACTGGAAAAAGAAACAAGAGAATTAGGATCTTTTTTAGAAGTGTCATAGAACTTTCTAAGAGCAGGTAGGTTATTATTGTGAACACTGACTAAAAAACCATGACCAACAAAGAAGTCAATTTCTCCAGAAAAAACTCTTCCATTCTTAAAAGCTGGGAAGTGAAGAATTAGAAATATGTAGTTAGGACCTTTAAAAATTAACGGTCTTTGCGACAAAACAGAAGCAGCGGTTGATTTTAAATGGGAAAGATTAAAGTTATAGTTTTGGCGTAAATAGTTAATCTCTGTTTTACTTGCATTGGTGATATTTATCCAACGAAGAGCTGAGCTATCGTTTCGTGGATTATCAATTTTTAACTCTTCTATTCTTTCGGAAATACGTTTATAATTAGACATATTTATTTTGACCTTAAGTTATTTATACGCTAGAATTAATTTATATTAACTATAACATATGACAAGTGTTTTGGGAATAAAAATAAATAAAATTAATTTAAAAAATCTATTAAAACAAATAGATATCTTTGTACATTCTTCTAAAAATGCCTATATAGTCACTCCTAACCCTGAAATTATATTAAGCGCTAATAAGGACGAAGAATTATTCTATATTTTAAACAAAGCTGATATATCTTTGGCTGACGGTTTCGGTGTTATCATCGCTTCTTGCTTAAAAGGACATAGAGTTAAAAGAATTACTGGTTCTAATTTAACTCCTTTAATACTTGATAGGGCAGAGAAAAGTAACTGGAAAATACTAGTAGTAAATAACGATAAAGGATTATCGGATAAATTAGACATAGAAAACTATTTAAATTATAATCATCCAAAGCTAAAACATTTGGTACTTGATGTTGATAGGGAGAGTAATTTAAATAAAGATAATTTAGAAATTATTAATAAATTTTCTCCTCAAATAATGTTTTGTACCTTTGGTTCACCTTATCAGGAAAAGTTTATTTTCTTTAATAAAGATAAAATAAAAAACCTCAGACTGTCACTTGCCATTGGTGGTTCTTTTGATTTTTTAACTAAAAAAATAAGAAGAGCACCAAAAATACTGCAAAAAATTGGTTTAGAGTGGTTATTCAGATTAATAAAACAACCTAAAAGAATTAAAAGAATATATAGAGCCACTTTTGTTTTTTTAAGCAAAACAATTAAAGCCAGGTTCAATCATTTTCAATATAGAAAGAATGTTGCTTGTCTACTTTTTCGGGAAAAAGAAGGTAGTAATGATAACTCAAACAACAATCAAGATATAGAGATACTGATTGTTGAAAGAGAAGATGAAGAAGGTCATTGGCAAATACCTCAAGGAGGTACTGATGGAGAGAGTCTAGAAAAAGCCGCCAGAAGAGAACTTGAAGAAGAAGTAAATACCAATCAATTTAAAGTAGTTAAAACATATAAAAACTTACATAAATATCTTTTTCCTTCAGTTAACATGGACAGAGAAAGAATTAAAATGGATGGTTTTAATAAATATTATGAGTATAAAGGACAAAAACAAGGATTAGCTTTAGTAAAATATTATGGTGATGGTACTGAGATTAAAGTTAATTTCTGGGAACATCGAAGTTATAAATGGGTTAATAAAAATGAATTTATTAATTCAGTTCATAAAGTTAGACAAAAATCAGGCAAAATATATTTAGAAAAATTAAATAAGTATTTAGAAAGTACAAAATAATATAAATAATTTATATGGAAAATAATAAAGAAGTTAGATTAAGGTTTGCTCCTTCACCAACCGGTTTCTTACACATTGGTAATTTAAGAACCGCTTTATTTGGTTATTTAATTGCTAAAAGCAAAGGAGGGAAGTTTATCCTTAGACTCGAGGATACTGATCAAAAAAGAGAAGTGGAAGGTGCTCTTAAATCTCTTATAAATATTTTTAACTGGATAGGCTTAGAATTTGATGAAGGGCCACACAAGAAAGGTGATTATGGTCCATATATCCAAACCGAAAGATTAGATATTTATAACGAATATATAAACAAATTACTTGAAGAAGGAAAAGCTTATCGTTGTTTTTGTAGCGCTGAAAGATTAGAAGAAATGAGAGAAAAACAAACTGAATTAAAACAAGCGCCACGATATGACAGAACTTGTCGTAATCTTTCAAAGGAAGAATCAAATAAAAAAGCAGAGGCTGGTGAAAAGTTTGTAATTCGCCAAAAAATGCCCCTTGAAGGTGAGGTAGTAGTTTTTGATGAAATAAGAGGAGAAATTAAATTTAAAGCTAGTGATTTAGATGATCAAGTTTTAATTAAATCAAACGGAATTCCTACTTATCAATTTGCTAATGTAATTGACGACCACTTAATGAAAATAAGTCATGTTACTCGTGGTGATGAATGGTTAACTTCATTTCCTAAAAATATTCTCCTCTATCAAGCTTTTAACTGGGAAACACCTAAATTTATTCACCTACCACTACTTCTAAACAAAGGAGGAGGGAAGCTTAGCAAGCGTCAAGGAGATGTTTATGTTGAAGACTATATTGCTAAAGGATATCTTCCTGAAGCCATTATCAACTTTTGTGCTCTTTTAGGTTGGCATCCAAAAGGGGATAAAGAAATATTTAGCCTAGAAGAGTTAGAAAAAGACTTTATCATTAACGGCCTAGGTTCATCTCCGGCTATTTTTGATTTAGAAAAATTAGACTACTATAATTCATATTATATTAAACATAAAACAGACAGTGAATTATATGAACTATCTAAAAAATTCTTAGAAGAAGAATCACTAAATATTGAAAACAGAGAACAAGTAGAGAAATTTATTCACTTAGGAAAAGAAAGATTAAAAAAACTTTCAGACTTACCAGAAACAATTTCTTTTCTTTTTCATTTACCAGACTATGAAAAAGAACTGCTAAAATGGAAGAAGATAACATTAGAAGAATCTATTGAAAATTTAAAGAAGTTAAAAGAAGTAATTGAAAGTATTGAAGATGATAAGTTTAAGGAAGTTTCTAATTTGGAAGAAATAATATTTTCATATATTAAAGAAAATGGAGAAGGGAAGAATGGTGACTACCTCTGGCCTCTTAGAGTCTCACTTAGCGGAAAGAAAAACAGCCCTAGTCCTTTTGAAATAATGTGGGCACTGGGTAAAGATGAAAGTTTAAAGAGGATTAATAAAACTTTTTTAAAATAAAACATATATAAATATTGTTAACAATTTATTTTAAATAGTATACATTGGTAATGTATAAAAATAGATAATAGTATACATTAGTAATGTATAAAATGTATGATTAAAAAAATATTTCAAAAACATAAAAAGTTTAAAATTCTATTAACAACTATTGTTTTATTAATTGTTATAAACATAGTTGTTATATTTACTGCTCCAACAATACAAGGTTTTAAAATGGCAGGGTTAGAGATTCAGTCAGTTTCAAATCAATTAAATAGAAAAGTATTAATAGTTCATTTTATAGGAACTGAGTTACAGGATTGTGCATCAGGTTGTTTTCGTGATTCAATGGTTAGAGTTTATGACCCTTTAACTTTTAAATTTTATGAAATTACTCATCATATACGTGTTACAAATGTTTTAAATAGACTTGCAGGTATATCAATAGATTGTGGTAGAACTCAAAATACTAAAAATTCACTTCATAAAAAAAATGGTAATTTTAATTGGAGAGTTAAATTTTTGCCACATGACAAAGATTGGAAATATGGATGCGAATTAAGTGGATATATTGTTTATGACATGGATAATGTGTATAAAAATAAAATAAAGACAAAGTATTATAATGTTGATTGTGAAGACAAAGAACAGGCCAGAAAATATTTAGAAATGATTAAAGTGTATTCTGATGATGTTACTAAAGATTGTTATTCTGAAAATGCCAAATATTTAAAAGATTGAATTTAGTGTAATGGATTATCAAAAAAAAACAACACAAAAGTGCATAGATAATTATTTTAATTATATAGAAAAAGAAAAGTAACGTTTTTACAAAAATTACAAAATGTGCTATAATCATTAATATGAAAGATTATAAAATTATAATTAAAAAGATATTTAAATACAGTGGACTAATAATATTAGCCGGTTTTTTGCTATTCTCGGTTAAATACACCATACAAGCAAATACCACAAGTGTTGATAATGAGATAAGAGATTTGAATTTAAGTATTCAAAATCAAAGACAAAAAATTGATGACATAAAAGAAAAACAAAAAGAATATCAAGCTAAAATTGAAACCACAATTAAAGATAGATTAAGTTTAAGCAATCAGTTAAGTATATTAGATAATAAAATGGCTAAAACTGAGCTAGATATTGATAGCGCTAATTTAGAGATTGATAAAACTGGTTTAGAGATTAAAAAAATAGAAAGAGAAAGAGAAAATCTTGATGAAGAAATTGATGAAAAAAAAGAACATATTGGTAATCTTCTACGCTTAGCATACAAACAAGATCAATCTTCAACTATTGAAATGCTTCTCTTAAATGATTCTTTGGCTGATTTTTTAAACGATACAAAATATATTGCTGATACTAATAAAGAGATTGGTAAAAGTGTTGATGATTTAAAAGATGACAAAGAAAAACTTGATAGAAATAAATTAGTTTTAGAAGAAAAAACAGATGAGTTAAATAATTTAAAAGAAGAACTTGAGGAACATAAATTAAACCTTTCCTATGAACAAGAAAATAAAGAATATATTTTAGTTAAAACTAAATCATCAGAACAACAATATCAAAATCTTCTTCAAGAAGCTAAAAAACAACAAGCTCAAGCTGAAGCTGAAATAACTCAAGCAGAACAACTGATCAGAAAAAAGATGACTGAGAAAGACAGAAGTGCTCTTGATGCTTTTGATAATAGTACTCTTTCTTGGCCAGTACCTAAAAATATGATAACGGCTCGTTTTCACGATCCATTATATCCATATAAAAGTGTTTTGGGTAATCACTCAGCTATCGATATTAGAGCTGCTCAAGGAACCACTATTACCGCTGCCGGTGATGGTTATGTAGCTAAGGTTAAATTTAATGGCACCAGAGATTATGCCTATATCATGATAATTCATGGTGACAATATCTCCACCGTTTATGGTCATATCTCTGCTGTTTACGTTACCGAAGATCAATATGTATCTCGTGGTGAAGCAATTGGCAGAACTGGAGGTATGCCCGGAACCATAGGAGCAGGCCCATTTTCCACTGGTCCTCATCTTCACTTTGAAGTACGTCTAAACGGACTACCAGTTAACCCAGAAAATTACTTAAACTAAAGATATAGAACAAAGGACTCAGATTTTATCTAAGTCCTTTTTAAAATTATTTAAAACCTCTCCTTATCATGTACCTTTCTGTGGAGGTCTCTTAGTTTTTTGTTGGTGACATGGGTGTATATTTGTGTGGTGGCGATATTGCTATGTCCTAGAAATTCTTGAACAGTTCTCAGATCAACTCCTTGATTTAGAAGATCAGTGGCAAATGAATGTCTTAGGGTGTGAGGAGTAGCCATTACTGGTAATCCGGATATTAATACATACTTTTTTACTATATCTTCTATACTTTTGACCGTTAATCTGCGGCTATTACCACTCATTTCAGCCCCTCTTTTGTAATTTATGAACAAGGACTCATCCATGTCATTTCTAGCTCTTAAATAGCCTTTTAGGGCTCTAACCGCTCTTTTAGAGAAGTATATAGTGCGTATTTTCTCACCTTTTCCAATAACTGAGGTTTCAATGTCATCATCAATATCTTTTATCTTAATTTGATCTCTATTTAAGGCGGCTAACTCGGCTACACGAAGTCCGGTAGAGAAGAGAGTTTCCAGAATAGCCTTGTCGCGTCTACCTATCATAGTACTTATATCTGGTGAGTTAAGTAGTCTAGCTAATTCTTCTAGCTTTAAAAATTTAACATCTTTATCCGACTTATCCTTAGCTAGTTTTATACTTGAACTTGGAAGGGAAGAGATATCTTTTTCTGCAAAGAAATCTAGTAGTGACCTAAGGGCGATTAAGTAATAGTTTTGAGTACTTTTCTTTAAAGTTTTTTTAGTTCTTGGATCAATGTGACGTGAAAGATATACTTTATACTTCCAAACATAGTCTTTATTAATAGAAGAGGGTGTTAATTTGTCTTGATTGATGTCTTTAAGCCAGGTAAAGAACTTCTTGAGGAATCTACTGTAGTTTTCTTGTGTCTTAGATGAAAGACCTTTTTCTATCTCACAATAGTCTAAAAAGTCTATTAAATATTTATTGATTGGTTTTTGTTTATCTAACATATTAATTATCTTATAGTTTTAATATAGTTTATCTTTGGCATAATATTATCATTATGAAGCAGAGGAGATAAAAGCCCTGATTTTAAGGGATATACTTTGGTATACAATACTTCGCATAATGTATATTAATACACCTATTATATCAAAATAAAAAGACTGATGTCAAATATCTATGTATTCTCAGTCTTTCATCTATTCTTTAACTTATAATTAAATAGTGTTAATTTAACTATATTAAGTTATGTTAATTGTTTTTGTTTTTAATTTTAATATTAACTCTAATACTTTTTCAATAAATTTTTGTACACTTAGGTATCAAACTACCTGTTTATAACAAATTAAAGCTCATAGTTAAGCCCATGAAGTTTACCTCAGGAGTTGTTAGAAGAATTAACTTAACTATTAGTATAAAGATACCAACTGAAGTTAAAGAAAAAATAAGTACTGCTAAGCCAAGTAGAAATTTAAATAAACCTTCCATATATTTATAATTAATTATTTATAATGTTTTCCGGATAAAAATATATCTTATTACCATATCTAAGATCGATATATTCTAAGTTATTAAAATTATCCTTCATTTTCTCTCTTTTGACAAGGATTAATTGATCTAACTGTTTGCTTAAATCACTCTTGACATCAAACTTGATTTCTGGTCCATCAATAATTTTAAGTATAGCGGTTTTAAAATAGACATCGGGGATAATATAGTGACTGATATCAAACTCATCACCATAGTTCTCAACTTCCCTGTTTAAATTAGTGATAAAGCGGATGTATTCTTCCTCTACATCTAGTTTATCATTATTTTTAATAAATGTATCCTCACTTTGATTTATTATAGTGAAATACTTTAATCTTTTATTAATATCTTCTTCACTTTCAGTTTCAAAGTTAATTTCATTAATTAAGAAATAGTCTTTTGATGAATAGAAAAAGTTATCGTTTTCGCCATAGACAAAGGCATAGGGTTTTTCACTGATTACAACTTCAAGAGTATTAAATAGTTTTTTGTTTATTTTAACCTTAGCAAAGTTATGCTTATTTAATATTTTATCAATATGTTTGTCTTTGTTAAATAATAATATGTTTTTTTGTGATAAGACAAACAACTTTTTATCATCAAAATCTTCTTTAATAATACTTATTATCTCTTCTTCAGGAAGCCTGCTTAAACCTTCAACTTTAATGGTTTTAATGTTTAACAGTGGTAGGCAAAATAGGGTGTAAATAATAGCTATTAAAAAAACAATAGACATAATTACTTTTAGCCTAATTCCTTTTTTAGACTTTTCTGGTTTCTTTTTTTTTCTAAAAAAAGGATTAGACAATTTCTTATCTTGATAGTCTTTTTTTATTTTTTTTCTTTTATTTCTTCTTCTTACCATAACTTAATCAATTATTACCCGACGGATGTTTGACTGTAATCTTACAAGTAATTCATATGAGCTAAGACCACTTAGTATGCTTAAATTACGTATTGAATTAGGATCAAAAATTGTCTTAGATATAATCTTAATTCTAGTATTATTTTCTACTTCCATGTCACCTAAATTAACACAAGTTAGATTCATACAAACCCGACCAGCAATGGGGGCGATAAATTCATTATCTTTGTCCTGTACTTCAAACTTAACCTTATTAGATAATGACTTATCAAGTCCTTCAAAATAACCAAAAGGAATTAAGCCAATATATATATCACTTTCTGCCTTAAACTCATTATTATATGAAACGGTTTCACCTTCTTTAATAGAATAGACATGTGTTATTTTAGAAAACACTTCAAGGGCTGGTTTAACAATTGCTTTTTTAAAATCAATATTTGAGAAAGGGCTATAACCATAGAAAGATAATCCAGGACGATAGGCGGTAAATCTTTTATCATTAATACTTAAAATAGCAGCTGAATTAGACATGTGAATATATTTCGGTTTGTATCCAGCCTTATTTAATTTGCTAAGACTTTTAAAAAAATTATTAATTTGAAAATTACTAAATTCTTTTTTATTCTCTAACTCATCAGCAGCAGCAAAGTGAGAACAAAAACCAACAACATTTAGTTTTTGTAAATACTTATCATTTCTTTTAATAAATGTATCAATATCCTTTATGCCTTCCCTGTTCATGCCAGAATTAAAGAAAAGATGAATACTTATATTTTTATCTATTTTAGCTAAATATCTTAATGTTTCTTCTCTATACACCACAAATTCAGTTCGTTTAAATTTTGTGTATTTATAGGCATCAAGTGGCATTTCGCCAATAATTAAGACCTTTTCTTTAAAGTATTTATAGGCAATTTGAGCTTCGGGAAATGAGTCAACCGCTATCATTTTAGTATCAGTGTTATTTAATATTTTAGCTACTTCTTTTAAACCATGGCCATAGGCATTTGATTTTAAGACTGGAAATATTTCTGCTTGCGGTTGAAGGTTTTGTAAGTTTTTTAAATTATTTTGAAGTATCAAAGAATTCACCCTTATTTCATTAAAAGGCTCATAATTTGGTTTATATAGTTTTTTAAGTGTATCTATTATCATTTTAATATTATTATTCTTGTATAATTCCTTCACCGGAATTAAATTTATCTCTTTTTAAACTTGTATCAATATTATTTTTTACTCCAGAAATCTCTTCTCCACTTAATACATCAGTGCTGTAATATACAATATCTTCAACTAAAGGAGCAAGACTACCTATTTGGTCAGCACTTGGTATAAATTGTAGTTCAACTCCTAGACGATAAATGCCACTTTCTTCATTTAACTTATCTATTTTCCAAATAAGTTGTCTATTATCTTCGTTATAATTTAAGTCACCAGCTAGAAGTGAATACTCATCGTAGTATTCTACATTTTTAGGAAGCTTAGCACTTAGAATAAAATCTTTAGTATCTCCAATAGAGTCAACTTCAAAAAACACCCAATAGTTAGTAGGAAGACCAACTACTGGTGGTAGTGGACCAAGGCCTAGGGTTTCACCATTATTAGCAGTATAAAGAGCCATTGAACTTAGATCTAAACTAGCCTTAAACTTAACTTCAGGAAGATTTGTTTTATCTTTAATTGTTTGATCTAAAATATTATATTCAATGTTTAAATCTGGCTTAATAATATTATCTTGTTGAGAAAAACTTAAATCAACACTTTCACTTATTTTTTCACTAGGACCAAGTTTTTCAATTTCAATTACCTTATCACTTTTAATACTTTGATTATCAAAGTAAATTTTAATATCATTAATTTTAACTGGTGAATTATTTTTAATTTCAAGCTCAAGTTTGGTTTGTGGATTATTTCTATCAATTAAATTTTCTTGTAATTTGTAGTTTACAACAAGAGGAAGATTATTTACATCTATCTCATACTTCACTTCTTGATTATTATCTATATCACTTGGTTCTTTAATATTTAGTTTTTCAGGATAGAAGAGATAGAGGCTTAGGAAGATAATAGCAAGAGATAAGACGATAAAAATAAGAGTAATGTCTACAATAACTGGCCATTTACTAGTTTTGTAGCTTTTATACCAGGGTATTTTTTTGTGTTTTAAAAATTCAAACATATATTTATATATTAATATGGATTTTTTTGACCAACAATAATATCAGCACTACCATCATTATCAACGTCACTTAATGATACCACAAATTCACCATTTATGTCTTTATCAAAAGCAAAGAAAGTACCTAAAATATTTCCTTGATAATCAAATATTCTCACTTGTGGTCCACCATTTGCAGCCGGAATGGTTATTATCTCAACATTGCCATCATTGTTTAAGTCACCAGCTACAACATTAACTCCACCTTTAAAATTTTTATTATAGGCTAGAAAACTGTTTATCATTTTCCCTCTTTCATCAAAAACTTTAATTAATGGCTCTTCTCCTTTACCTGGTCCAGTAATTATTTCTTGATAGTTATCATTATTTACATCAAACATAGCAACATTTACTCCTCCTCTTAGGTTCTTGTCATAGGCAAAGAAGTTTCTTTCATGACGACCAGATTTGTCATATAGCATTACTTGCGGACCACCACCGAGTCCAGCCCCAATTGCTATTTTTTCTAAATTATTATTGTTTAAACTATAGGCGATACTTAAGTCACCAGAAAACTGTCCAAAGGGTCTAAAATCAAGATTTAAGCTTCCCCCTTCTCTTAACTCAACTTCACCCTTATACGTGCTTAAAACGGCTTCTGAATAGTTATTTTGGGGTATAAAAGCAAGTTCAGCTTGACCAGGATATGACGAGCTAAAAGCAAAACCAGCTGATTTTTTCTCACTTCCTTGTCCATTTAAATATTTATAATAGTAACCATTTTTAAATATTGCGTTTTTAAGTTCAAACTTGCTACTTCTAAGAATTATACCTGTATTTGGCTCTAAGCTAATGTAGTTTACCTCTTCTCCACTGTTTACTTCTTTATCCTGTTCTCCTTTGAGTTTTGAAAATTTTTCACCTCTGAAAATAAAGTTTTGTTTAAAATTTGTAGAGTTAACAAAGACACTACCATTTTCAAAATTACGTCGCCACAAACTTGGAGAATATGAATTACTCATTTCTCTATTTAATAGATTAATTGAATCACTTGTTTCATTTCCAAGGTTAAAATCATATTCATCATACCACCATAGTTGTCCGTGATCACTTGTATCATAGTCAAAACTATAGAAACCATTTTCAAGTAGTGTGCTAGTTAGAGAAAAGCGCATTTTAGAATAGTTTTCTCTGTTTTTATTGTAACTGTTAATAATAGTAATTTTTGGCTCTTTGTTAACAGCTTTTAAACTTGAATAGGTGTTTAATGAATCAGACCAAGTTCCTTCCCAACTGGAAGGAAAATCTTCAAACATCATACCATTTAATTTGTTTTGATATGGCAGGTGAACTTTAGCGTTTCCAATAATTATATATTCATTTCCAAATAAATTTTTGGATATCTCAAGCATCTTATCATACCCTTCTTCCCATTTAGAGTTTACATAAGAAACATCATCTTTTATCCCATCATTGTTAATATCAACATCATCACCACAAGACCAAGAAACATTACCCCAGGCATTGTCATAGAAAACACCATCAAATAAATTGGTAGAAAGTATTTCATTCTTTACAAAAATAGGAAGAAATTCATTAAATTTTAAACCACTGGAATTAGTACCTGATCCATCAGATAGGTTTAATAAATGAGTATTTTGCCAATAACTAAGCCTGCTACCACTACTACTTTTTAAATACCAAGAATCAATAATTTCATTTTTTAAATCATACCTTAAAAAACCAAGATGATTATATATTAAATCATCCATTATTTCTTGAGAGGTGATGTAGGCTAGGATAATAATATCAGGGTTAAGTTCTCTAATACGTCTAACCTTATCCGGACTGTTTTGAGAAACTTCCATATCTAAAATTAAAAGATCCCATTTGGCTAATTCTTTAGCCTCATAGTCACTTAGTTCCCAGTGTAGAAAGTAGTTGGCTAAACGCGGGTAGGAAACATCTTTAACACTAAGCTCAGCCGATACTTGCCTAACACCTATATCAGAAGAAGAGTTAGAAGAAAATAAATTGGAAGAATTAGAAAAAAGAAAGATAAAAGAAATTAAAAAGGAGAAAAAAACTAAAAAACTTTTTTTAGCTAAATTTTGTTTTTTAGTTTTTTTAAGCTTAATATCTTTCATGTCTTTATTTTGTTTCACCAATTACTCTCATATTTTCAGGCATATACTGATGAAGAATTTCTGGTATTTTAATTGAACCGTCTTTTTGTTGATTGATTTCAAGTATGGCGATGATACAGCGAGTAATGGCAATAGCGGTTCCATTTAGGGTATAAACAAAATTCTTTTGTCCATTCTCGTCTTTGTATTTAATATTTAAACCCCTAGCTTGATAGTCAGTACAATTTGAGGTTGAAGTAATCTCCGCCCAGTCACCATTTCCTCCTTCAGGATTAGGTTTTCCTGGAAGCCAAGCTTCAAGGTCATATGTTCTAATTGAAGGAGCACCTAAATCAGCCGTGCAGTGATCAACTACGCGGTATGGAATATTTAAACCTGAGAATATTTCTTTTTCAATATTTAATAATTCCTCGTGATACTTTTCTGAATCACCAGGTTTTACATATTGAAACATTTCAATTTTACTAAATTGATGAACTCTAAATATTCCTTTGGAGTATTTAGAATATGAACCAGCCTCAGTTCTAAAGCAATGAGAAACTGCACAATATTTTAAAGGTAGCTTATCACCATCTAATACTTCATTCATATGAAGACCACCAAGTGTTATTTCAGCGGTACCAATTAAACAAAGATCGGAATCAGAAATATTATATACTTGAGTTGAATCTCCCCGAGGATTAAAACCTAGTCCTTCAAGCACTTCTCTTTTAGCTAAATCTGGAGTGGTAAAAGGGGTGTAACCTTTTTTAATAATGGTATTAAAAGCGTATTGAATTAGGGCAAATTCAAGAAGAGTTAATTCATTTTTTAGGTAATAGAATTTTGAGCCACTAACCTTAGCAGCACTATCAAAATCAATTAAATCATGTTTAGCTGCTAACTCTACATGATCTAATGGAGCGAAATCAAAGTTTGGCTTTTCTCCAACTTCCTCTAATACCGGATTATCATCTTCATTATCACTTACATGAACATCACTATGAGTTAGATTAGGAATAGAGTTATGTATTTCTTTAAAAACTTCTTTCTTTTCATCTAAAACTTTTTCCTCTTCTTTAATTTCTTCACCTAACTTTTTTAAACTAGCAATTGTTTCTGGATCAGGTTTAACTTTAGAATAGCTATTTCTTTTAGCTCTTTTTTCTTCAATTAAGGTTTTAAGAGTTTTAATTTCCTTATCAAGATTTAAAAAAGCATAAATATCAACACTACTTAAACGGTTTTTACAGTTAAGAGCTATCTTTTCAGGGTTTTCTCTAATAATATTTAGATCTAACATAACAATTTATACTTAATTTTTATTATTTATATTACACAATTAAACTATTTTACTAATATCTAACTTACTACTTCGCCACCAAAGGTGTTTAACAAATTAGATAACATCTTACCATTTCCACTTCCTTGTTTTTGCTCTTCAGTACTATTATCTTGTGTTTCTTCATTTCCTTCTTCATCTGAGTTAACTTGACTAGTATTATTTGGAACCATGGAAATTTCCATGTTATCGTTAATTTCTGAGACAAAATCAATATTTGAATTAAAGACTTCTGATAAGTTTTTTCTAACCAGTTCTTTAATTGACTCATCTGCCATCCTGTCTTGATGAAATTTGTATTTAAAAGTTAAACAAATCCTATCATCTTTAATTTCACCAGGCTGACAACTTTGCATGATAAAGGAAAGAGAGTGATTAGAAT
>JAQICS010000050.1 GCA_027858435.1 Patescibacteria group bacterium
TTACTCTTTGTCTCCAAGAAAAATTCCTAATTCAAAACAACTTAAACATTTAAATAGGTTTTTAACTAAAAAAGAAATTAAATTTTTAAAAGTTTTATTTTTAATACTACTAGCTAGTGTTAGTTACTATCTTTTTACAGTTTTTGAAAATAAGCTAACATCTATACCAACAGATGGAGGCACATATATTGAAGGAGTAGTTGGTTATCCTAAAAATGTAAATCCTTTATATGCATCTGGAAATGATGTGGATAAAGATTTAAGTTTTTTAATATACTCAAGTATTTTAAAATATAACAATGACGGTGAATTAGTTGGAGATTTGGTAGAAAGTTTTAGAATTGATAAAGAAGGAAGAAATTATACTTTTAAAATTAAGGACAATGTATATTGGCATGATCAAACAAAGCTCACTGCCTCTGATATTGTTTTTACTTTTAATTTAATTAAAAATCCTGAATATAAATCACCACTTCGTCAGGCATTTGTTGATGTTTCAATACAAAAAGTTGATGATTTAACAGTTAAATTTTCTTTACCAGAACCTTACGCACCTTTTTTAAGTTTATTAACATTTGGAATTATACCTAAAGACCTTTGGTCAGGTTATAACCCAGATTCAATAATATTATCTGATTTAAATCTTAAACCAGTAGGAAGTGGTCCGTTTAAATTTAAAACTTTATATAAGAGTAAAAATGGTGAAATTAAAGAGTATGAATTAGAGATTAACGAGGATTATTACGGCAAAAAACCGTATTTAGAAGAAATTAAGTTTGAATTTTTTGTAGACAGACAAGAAGCTATAAGTTCATTAAACAATAAGCAAATAATGGGAATTAATTATTTACCATTTGAAAAGCGTTCTGAATTATTAGCGCAAAATTCTTTAAATATTTATGATTTAATTCAGGCACAAACAGTATCCCTTTTCTTTAATAGCGAAAAAAATGAATTTTTGGCTGATAAAGAAAATAGGTTATGGTTGGAGAAAAGTATTAATAAACAAGAAATAGTTAAAGATGTTTTCTATAATACATACAGACCAGCAACAGGTGTTTATTTAAAAGAAAACCCTGCATACAATAATGAAGTTGATCATCATGGATATAATCCTAATGAGGCAAAAAATTATTTTAAACCAGTTATAGAAAACTACTTAGAAGAAAAATCTAATACTGAAGAGGAGGAAGAAAATAAGGATACAGAAGAAGAAAACAATGAAGAAAAGGGCTTACAATTAGAATTAACTATAGTTGGAACACAAAAAAATGATGAAGTAGCACAGAAAATTAAAAAATATTTTAATGAAGTAGGAATTGATTTGAATATTAAAGTAATTACTGGCGAACAAGCAGCTAACCTTATTGCCGATAAAGACTTTGAAATTCTTCTGTATGGACAAGAGGTAGGTGGAGATCCAGATATATTTTCTTTTTGGCATTCTAGTCAAAGAAACGGTAAAGGTTTAAATATTGCTGGATACAATAATGCACAGGTTGATAAACTACTAACACAAGGAAGAAGAGAAACAAATCAAGAAATAAGAATGGAAAAATATAGAGAAATTCAAGAAATATTTAATATTGAAGTACCAGCAATTTTTCTTTATTCACCAACATATACTTATATACAAAGTCGTGACGTAAAAGGCTTTTCTGGAAATATATTAATAAGTCCAGAAAATCGTTTTAATTCAGTAAGCGACTGGTACTTAAAAACAAAAATAAAATTATCTCGTAATTAATTGAGATAATTAATAACTAAACTAAATATGAATGAAAAAAAAGAGGCTTCTTTTGGAAAGCCTAAAAACAACCGATATAATAATCGGAAAACTTTTTCTGCGGGAAAAGAAAAAAGCAATATTGATATAAACTATGATTCAATAGGCTTAGATGTTGAAGACAAAAAACAACCTTCAACACCAAATAACAATAGTAATAATAAAAATTACAAAAAAAATAGTAAGAAACATTATAATAATTCACCGAAAAATAATAAAAATCAAAATAAGAATGAAAATAATTATAAGGTGGAGATTAATAACAATCATTTTAAATCAAAAGCAAAAAATGCTCTTCCAGTAGAAGATAGTTTACGCATTTATCCTTTAGGAGGACAAGAAGAAGTAGGTAGAAATTGCACTGTTTTTGAATATGGTGAAGATATTGTGATTTTAGATATGGGATTACAGTTTTCTGATGAAGATATGCCTGGTATAGATTACATTATTCCTAATGTGTCTTCTTTATATGGTAAAGAAAAAAATATAAGAGGTGTAATTTTTAGTCATGGTCATCTTGATCATATCGGAGCAGCTCCAATTTTATTAGAACAACTTGGAAATCCAGTAATTGTAGGTAGAAAATTAACACTAGCAATGATTAAACACAGACAAGATGATTATAAAAAAGGTACAGCTAAAAGACTTAAAACAATTGAAGTTAAAAATATAGAACAGACTTTGAAGCTAGGTAAAATGGAAATTAGCTTTTTTAAGGTTGAACACTCCATTATTGACGCCTTTGGGGTAATAGTTAAAACTCCTCATGGAACAGTTATTCACCCTGGTGACTGGACACTAGACGATGGTGACGGAGAGCCAGTTACCTATGAATACTTATCAAATCTACCATCACCAAGAATATTGATGCTAGAGAGTTTAGGTGTTTCATATAGTAAAGAGAAAATTTCACAACAAACTTCACAGAACAATTTAGAAAAAGTAATTTCTGAAGCTAAAGGAAGAATTATTATCGGTACTTTTTCATCTCAGTTAGAAAGAATTACTAAAATTTTAGAATTTTGTGAAAAATCAGGTAAAAAAGTTGCACTTGATGGTTATAGTATGAAAACCAATACAAAAATTGCTCAAGAATTGGGTTATATTCCTGATCATAAAAACACCTTGATACCTATTGAGAAAATATCTGATTATCCCGAGCAAGACATTGTAGTATTATGTACAGGAGCACAAGGAGAGCCTAATGCAGTTTTTTCAAGAGTTGTTAATAATAATCATAGATACATAAAAATTAAAAAATCTGATACAGTTATTTTTTCATCATCAGTTATTCCTGGTAACGAAAGATCAGTTCAAAAAGTAAAGGATTTAGTATATCGTTTAAGTGATAATGTTATCCACAGTGATATAATGGATATTCACTCAGGTGGCCACGCCAATGCAGAAGATATTAAGAAAGTATTAAAACAAATAAAACCCGACTACTTTTTACCAGTTTACGCTAATCATTACATGTTAGTTGAAGCAAAAAAATTAGCAATAAGAGAGGGTTTTGATAAAGATAATATATTTGTATTAGATAATGGACAAGTTGCTAAATTCAAGAAAAATCAGAAACCTAAAGTTTTAAAAGATAAAGTAAATACAGATTATGTTATGGTTGACGGATTAGGAGTTGGAGATGTTTCAGAAATAGTTTTAAGAGATAGAATTATGATGTCTGGTGATGGTATGATTGTGGTAATAGCCACAATAGACGCTAAAACAGGCTCTTTGATTGGAAATCCTGATATAATTTCACGTGGATTTGTGCACATGAAAGAAAATAGAGACTTAATTGAAAAGACTAGATCTAAAGTTAAATCCATTGTTAAAGATAAGAATCCGATGACACCAGCTGATGATGATTACATTAAAAATAAATTAAGAAATGAAATTGGTAAGTTTCTTTTTAAAGCTACAAAAAGAAGGCCAATGGTTTTACCAGTTGTCATAAAGGTATAATACAATATAGAAATAAGTAAAAAAATAAATAAAAACCAGTTTTTAATCTGGTTTTTATCTTATTAATAACTTGTGGATAACTAGAGGATAACTACTATTGACATTAATAATTTAATGTGATATAGTTATAAATCGCTTGATAAGGCGAATTAAAGAAAGGCCTTTTTAAACGGGTCAGGCACGACAAGCATGGGGATTTTCTTACTAGGGTTTTTCTGGCTTACAGCTAGAAGATGCCTAGAAGAGATTTTCTTGCCTACCCGTTTAAGAAGGTCTTTTTGTTTAGTTAAAAATTCTATCCTTACCAACAATTACATTAATAGCATTCTTTAAAACACCTATTTCAACTGGTGTTTCTACCTCTAAAACATTGTCTATTAATAGTTTATGATCACTGTTTTCTATTATTAAATTTTTTGTGTTAATAAAAGTAATATCTTTTCTTCCTCCTTTTATTATTACGTCAAGCAAACCATCATGAGGACTAGATTTTAAAGTATCTTTCTTTTCGTCTTTATCACTTAATAAATTTATAATTTTAATTTCTCCTTTTTTTTGAGGTTCAAGATGATAGTTTTTAATTTTTACAATTGATTTTTGACTTTGGATTTGAGCGTGATTTAAAAAGTAATAGTTATTAACAATTCCAAGATCAATCTTTTCAATACGTCTAGCTAGTATTATATTACAAGCCATTTCTTCGTTCTTAATTCCAAAGGACGTAGCTATAGAGTTATCATCACCGATAGGTATTATTCCTAGTAATGTTTTTCTTTGAAATTCAGCATAAACGTCAGCACTAATTATAGCTCCAATAATTTTATTAACTGTTTGATTGTTTCCTACTGCGACTATTGTTTTAGCACCTAATCTAATCTCATTTTCAATCGCTTTTTTAATATTTTTAATACCACTTAAACGTAGTATTTTACCGTTTAAATTTAAATCAGTTAAACGAATTTCCATGCGATTAATCGCCTTTGTATAGCGACTTTTAGTTAAATAGTCGTCGTATATATAAACATACATAAATTCTAGTAGTTACTAGATGAAATTCTAGTCTTCTCTTTCTTCTTCAACATTTTCTAGTTTTTCTTTTTTGTTTGAAGTTTTAGTATTTTCATTAAAAACTAATTGACCATTTATAACTGCACCTTTTTCAATTGAAATATCCTTGTATTGAATATCACCGAAAATTTTAGCATTTTCACCAATCGCTAAATAGCCATCACTTTTAATATTGCCATGTATTTGCCCATGGATAGAGGCATCACCTGCTTCGATGTTTGCAACAACTTTTGCTTCATTGCCAACATAAAGACTAGCAGCAGTCTTAACAGAGCCTTCAATCATCCCCTCAATTACAATGTCTCCTTTACCTTGAAAGTTTCCTTTCACTTTTATTGAAGGACCAATAATTGTTTCGGCATCTTTGAATTTTTCTAATTTGTTTTCTTTGTTAAACATATATTTAATATTATGTCTTTATTTTATGCTATATAGGCAATAATGTCAAAGTATTTTGCTGTTGATTTAATATTATATTTCAATTAAAATAAATGTAACGTATTTGCCCCCGTAGTTTAATTGGATAAAACAAAAACCTCCTAAGTTTTAGATCCAGGTTCAATTCCTGGCGGGAGCACATCATATCATTCTATTGACAAATAAGTAATAATATGTTCAATGGGCCATTAGCTCAGTTGGCTAGAGTGCTTCCATGGCATGGAAGAGGTCAAGGGTTCGAGTCCCTTATGGTCCACAAATGTTCTTCAAAGAACAATTGTATTAAATAAAGCATTTATTCTACTAAAATGTTCTTCAAGGAACATTTTTATTTTTATAAATTTATTTTGTTTAATTAAAAATTAATACTTTTACGTAAATAGTATCAATAATGTGAAAAAAAAGTATATTTAATTAAATAGTATAGATATATAG
>JAQICS010000064.1 GCA_027858435.1 Patescibacteria group bacterium
TAAAAATCAGGTCTATTCAATTATAGGAATATACATAAGTACAATAATTCAGTTAGTGTTGGTAATTTATTTAGCTAAATATTTATCTCGAATAAAATATGTAAAAGAAATTGCTACTGTTGGGCTTCTACTTTTGTCTATTTTTGTATATTTTCAAGTTTTTTAGTTTTTATATTTCAGTTCGGATAAGGTTGACGACACGGAGCTAAAAAAATAAGAACACTACTTTGTGGTGTTCTTATTTTTGTCATAGATTGTGCTAATATTGAGGGAATTTAAAGATGATTTGAGAAATAAAAAAAGCAGTGGTTCCCCAACTGCTTATTTATAATGTTCAGACACTAGATCCAACTTGTTTCTTTTATAAGATACTCTATCATTTTATTTTTTCTTTCTGCAATATAATAATCGCAAAGTTTTAAAATAATATCAGAATCATACAAAGGTAAATAAAGCCCTCTCTCATCTGTTATCCCATATAGCATAACAACCTCATCCCATTCATTATTGTTTCTCTCGCCCCTATCATCCGCAGATAAGTGGAAACCAGGTTTCAAGAGAGATCCAGATACAAACTCTTCTTTGGGAAATCTAGTTATAAAAACATCACGATCCCAATGTGGAAACCAAATAACAATCTCACCTTCGTGAACCCATAGTGGATGATTCTTAAAAGTAAATGATTGATTTCTAAGAATTTGCCAGGCTAAAATTTTATTCCAACCTTTTTCAGGCCTCAAGAGTTGATCTTGCCTACTCTTTTTTTCAACATGTTTCAATAGGTCGGAAAGTTGTTTCCTTAAAGAAGTATCACCCGTTTTAATATATTCATCATATATTTTCCAGAATAACTTTAGTTTTTTTCCATTTCACAAAATTTTAAAGGTCTATAAATATAAATTGATTCTGGAAATACCTTACCATGTATCTATGTTTTTATCAAACAGTTATTGGCTACATTCAAGTGCAACACAAACAAAATCACCCCGACAAGGATTCGAACAAAAATATAAACAAAAACACCTATATTTACAGGTGTTTTTGAATATGCTAGGAGTTTGGGATAAAATTGGAACGGTTTTATAAGAAAATATATCTCCAAATAATAATTATAGAAATTTTTTCAAATCTTTAGCATTTTTAAAGAAAAAAATTCGAGACTTGTCTTTGTGCCCTTCTTTTATAAAGTTTTTCATGGTTCCACCCGTTATCCCGCCGCTATTTTTAAATACCAAAATATCTTTACTCATTCCACTAAGTATAGTAGCCTCATACATTGTCCCAACTCTTCCGCCAACAATTATTGCTATATCAACATCTAAACACATAACCAGCAATCTTAAATAATTATCAACTCCGGACAATTTTTTATTAAAATACGCTTTTTGAAAAATAACTTTTGAATAATTAGATAAATCTATGTTGTGATATTTTAAATGATCAGAAATTTTTAACCCAGTCGCATAAGAGATAGCCTTGCCCCCGGCTTTAAGTGCGGCTAAGGCAATAATATGAGGATATCCATTAGTGCCCCCCAGTTACAATTATATGTTTTTTAACAGCCATCATTTTCCCAATCTCTTCTAACTCAGAAATAATTTTTTTATTCTTTATTTATCCCCCTCCAAATATACCAATTTTCATAATTTTAAATTTTATTATTCATCTCTAACAAAAATATCACAAAAAATGCTATTTTGTCCATTTGTTAGAGGGTAAAACACGGCTAACACAATTATTTAATAACTATCATAGGACTTACCCGAACCCGGCGCTCCTGTTATTAAAATATTTTTCATATTTAAATTATACCACAAATTTATTCATGCCCCAATAAGGATTCGAACCAGAATATACACAAAAACACCCTCAAAATAAGACATTTTTAGCTTGCTCGGGGTTTGGGATAGTTGGAACTATTTTTGATAAAGAAAAAGGGTTGAAATTAATCAACCCAAAAGATATTTTTATCATAGATATTTTTATTACGGTATAACTTCCACCACACTGGTTTCTTGGTGACCAATAAGAGGATCTTTGTTCATCAACTTAGTTGTTTCTTCGCATTTGATCCAACTATCTTTATTTGAGGCTATACACATAAAACGCGCGCTTCCCTTACAACAGGGTTTAGATAGACATGCACATCAAATCAATTTAACTATGCCAACTGGGCATTCTTCAAGGCTATCGGCTACGATGCCATAATCGCAATGAGTATCTCTCAAATTACGTTTATAGTAATACTGTTTCAATTCCATTTTTCTTTGTTTTAAGGTGCAACAATTGATTTAAAGATTAACAAAAAAATAATACCACAAGGATATTCTTTTGTCAAACTTGCTCTATAATAACTAGTGTGGTGAAAAAACCAAAATATTTTATTCAATATAAATTAAAAATTATAAATTTTTATAGGTATTTTCGTTTCGTAATTTAATACTATCAATAATAATTTCCTGCTTGTCTTTGTGAAAAATAATTCTAAATTGCTTAAATCTCACTCTAAAAAAATCAGAATTTTTTATTTTTACTACCTTTAAAGTATTACTGTTATTAATAATAACTGTTAAAATACCCAAAAGACTCTCTTGATCTTTTTTAGAAACTTTAAGTAGTAGCTTTTCTATTTTATTCATAGAATTAAACTACTTTTTTTAAAATTTTAACCAAATCTTTTGCTTTTATTCCTCTCCCCTTATTATCACGAATAGCATCAAAAACTGTAAACTCCGTTACTTCCTTATCTTCTCCTATAACCAAGGGTGTAATTTCCAATTTATTTTCTTTTATTGTTGCTACAAATTGATTGGTATCAAATTTCTTTCTCCATTTCATCGGTATTGTAATTTGCCCCTTGCTTGTAGTTTTTAATATAGTAGTCATATAATTTATAATACTTTCTTACATTCTTACTTTAACACATTAAACCTCTTTGTCAATATCCTGTTCATCAAATATTCTCACCAACGGTTCTTGCCACCCAAAACAAGTAGATACCCCACAAAGTTTTTTAAAGGTTTGAAGGCATTCTCTATCTAATTCAACATATTCTTGTAAAAAGACAACTAATTCTTCTATTAAACCACCAACTACACCATCTGAATCATCAACACATCCTTCACATAATTTTTTATCCAAACGCAGAAGTATATCTACTAATAATTGCGCTGTTTGTTTACTAACTGGTAATTCCGAAACTACTTTCCTTAAACGAGCGCATCCTTCAGATAATGACCGTTGATAAGCAAACCAATGTTTGGAAGGGCCTACGTATCCCTTTATATATCTCATTGCCGAAGTAATAGATTTTTTAACTTCTGTTAATTTTTCCTTATTTAACTCTCCTAGTTCATTGCTAAAAACTAATTCTTCTATTATCGTTTGATCTTCTTCGTTTAATTTTTCACCTCTTTTAATAGCCTGGATTGCCAAGGCTATCATATGTTTACAGATTGTATTACTTTGTCCTAAGTAACAAGCACAGTATCCTTTATCATAATAACGAGAAGACACAAAAACTTCATAGGGTTGACCTCCTAAAACAATAGCGGAATATCCTCTTGAATCTTCTCTAAATTTTGTTACCCTACCTCTTTCATACAAATCTACCGCCCTCAAAAAAGTCCCCTCATCTATTGAAAATTTTATCTTATCTAAATCATATAGTGGTTTCATATAAACTCTATTTAAAATAATTATTAACCGAAAATTCAATTTGTTCAATAAATATTTTTTTTATGTAACTAATATTATTTTGTTCATAGAATAAAAGAATTGCTTTCTTATATTCCGTAGCATTAACATCTCTATAGGAAAGCATGGGACTATTATTAGCATGCAAAATAGCATTAGCAATTATACGAGAAGTTCTTTTGTTTCCATCTTCAAAGGGTTGGATATAAGCAATCATTATCAAAAATATAAAAGCTTTAAGAAAATGATTATCAGTTTCTTCTATTCTTTTAACTAATTCATGAACATTTTTTTCAATCTCATTCTTTTTTGACAAGGGACGATAAAGAGTGCCTGTAATCCCAACTGGATGGTTACGAAAATCTGTCTTTATACCAATGTCCTGAACTAATAATGAATGAATCTCTTTTATTTTATCAATACTAATTCCCTTGAAATGCTCAGGCTTTAATAAAATTAAGTCTAAAACTTTTTTATGATTTAGAATCATTTGAGCTTCAGCTTTTTCCTTTCCCTCGGCTAAGGCAAGATCTTTAATTAAAAATTCTGTTTCTAATAAAGTATATGTATTTCCCTCTATCTCTGAAGATTTCCATGATAATTCTATAATTAAACGCTCCCATTCTTTTTTAAATATAGTAGGACTTTCTTTTTTTAGTAATTTTATAGTTTTAGCATATTTAATCTTAGCTTTTTCTAACCTTATTATTTCTTCTTCTGAAAAAATATCGCTTTTTAATAAGTCCACTACTTCTTTATTAAAAAAAGGATTTACATCTCTTTTGTTATGGGGAACTGAAAAATATTTATCTACATCATATTCTTTTATTAATAAATATTTTTTAGAAATTTGATAAAAAGTATTACGCCCTTTTCCTTTTTTAATTAATATTAATTCTTTTGTTAGTAAAGACAAGTCCCTAACAATGGTCAATCTTTCAACTTCAAATTCTTCTTTTATAGAAACTAAAAGGTCTTTTATTTGAAATGACTCAATTTTCTCTGCAAATTCTATAATTCTTATTTGTCTGTTGTTTAATCTATTAATATTCATATAATTGTATCATTTTTAGCTTCTTTTATGCTTTAATTGTATCATTTTTGATATAATTAAACAACCTTACCTTTCAATAGCCAAAACGGAATACTGACCATCATCTTGCTTTTTAAAAATAATTCGTAATTTTCCTTTTCTAACACGAAAAATATTATCACATTTTTTTAATTTTTTTAAATCAAGCCCAGCTAAAGACTCTCCTTTTATTTTTAAAAGGAGAGTCTTAATTATTTCCCTTTCTTTGGCTGATAAATTTTGTAGTGCTTTAGTAATTTTATCCATATTTTTGATGCTGAATACGCTCGTTCGGAAACAAAAGCAAACCTTCAGTTCACTTGCTCACTTATGAATAAAATTATAAAGCAGCTAAAAGTTCATCAATGTTAACACCGCCTTTTTTAATTTTAGCAAAATTAACAACTTCCTCCCAACTATTATCTTCATCTACGGGGGTTAATTTAAAAATAGGTTTACTTTGTTTTAAAACAATAAAAGATTTGCCAGCTTTTACTTCGGTAGCATATTTATCCATATTAAGTCGTAAGTCTTTTAAGCCAATTAAGCTTTCCATATATTTTTTATTAATAAATAAGGTTAACTATAGTTTAACAAAAGATAACCCTTGTGTCAATTATATCCACTAGCTTGAACAGTAAATTAAGAATTAGAGCTAGCCACTTCTAATAGAAATGACTTATTTACAAAAATACTTAAAATATATCATGTGACTTTGGAACTTTTTTATAAATCTAATAAGCGGAGCCAACCTTTAAGACCAGTCTTCCGTTATTGATATCATTTATAAAATCCTTATTAACAACTGACTTTTCAGAAAAATCTAACAAGAACTTATCTTTTTCCTCCCATTTAAGTAACTCAACTGCACCCAAAGACGACTTAAAGGGAAAAAGAAATAATTCCACATCATTATCAATAGATACCCCAACAGATAGACCTACCTGTGTTTCCTTTGACCAATATTGATCAAAAATAAAATTTCCTAAAGAATAAAAGATTGGCTTATTATTATATATCTCCAATTCCTGTACAACATGGGGATGATGGCCAATAATCAAATCTACTCCACTATCTATTAAATCATGAGCTAGCTCTTGTTGTGTCAATGATGATTTTTCAGAGTATTCTAAACCCCAATGTATATTTACTATTACATAGTCAGATTCAGAATCAATTCTCTCTGTCTCTTCTAATATCTCTTGGATACCCCCTTGTGATGAAAAATAATTGATGCTAACCATGGATATTATTAAACCATCTATCTCTATAACTTTGACTCCACATTCTTTTTCCCATTTACCCAAACAACCTGCATGGAGAAAATTGTTATTATTTAGATTTATAATGCTTTCATCAAAGCCCTTTCTAGACTGATCCTCTGTGTGATTATTAGCTAAATTTAGAAAATTAAAATTATATTCAGCTAAGTCTTTTAGGTAACTAGGATTAAATGAGAAATCAATTTCTTTCTCGGGAGGATAATACCTTCCATCATTTGCAAAAACTCCCTCTAAGTTAGCTGAAATGAAATCCATGCCTTTAAAAAATAGCCGCTCTTCCCCTGCTAATCTTTCCAGCAAATAGTCAAAGCCATTTCTTTCTATTTTTGTTTCAATATCACGATCTAACATCATATCTCCAAAAAAAAGAAAATTAACAAATTTATCTTTATTTAAAACACCTTTTGAAAAAGAAAAAATATTATGACTCGTTGTGGGGTTATCCAATTCCCCCATCATTATACCGCTATTGGTGTGAGAAATTAGTTTACTATTTTGAGACTCTACCAATGAAAGATAAGAAAGTAGAGCATATATTGAAGGTGGAGAATCAACCTCCATACTATAGACTCTTTCCATATCAAAATTTGAAATAATTGCATTACTTCTTTCATCATGAAAGTCCGCAACAAGAGCAGGTTGATAATGGGAAAAATCTACACTTGCTAATACTAATGTATTATTAGAATCTAAACTATCCTGCAAGGCAATGGCCAATTCCTCTGCTTCTTCTGGGCGAGTATCCGGGCTAATAATAATTGGTATAAACTTAGCCTCGGGAAATGTCTTTTTAATAAAGGGGGTAAGATTAAATATAGAATGTTCTTTTTCAAAAAGACCCTCTTCAACTTTTGTAATTGTATTGGCTATAATATTATTTACTACCTTCTTATTTATCTCAAGAACTCCATAATTAGTTTCCTTGTCAGAAACAGAAGTCGTTATCTTTTGTTTAGCTGAAAGAAAGTGATCAGGCCCAATTAATACAACCGTATCATATTTCTCTCCTTTTAATTCATTAAAAAAGGAATTAATTTCTTCCCTAGCTAATAGATGATGTGGAATAATTCCCCCCAAGACTTTATCTTCGGAATTACTTGTAAATTTAGATGTATTTATATTGCTTTCAATTTCTTCATTCCCTTCTTTTATAACATACGCCCAAAAGATAAAAGATAAGAAAAACAAAAAAATTACGAAGAAATATAGAATTTTATAATTTATTTTCATTTATACTAAAAACAATTAGTGTAAAGCACCTCCCCATTCAGCGACCGTAAAGCCTTTTCTATCAGGAGTTATTATCTCTTGCTCCACAACATCAATCTTTTCATCCAACCCCTCAAAGTCCATAAAAACCCTGATAACAGTGTCTGGTTTTGGAATTATATTAAGAGGAGCTATCTTATCAAAATCTTCTTTGGACATAAAAGTAATGAAATAGAATTCTTTTTCTTGCATTCTTGGGAGCCAGAATTCAATAAATTCATCTGCCTCTTTTTTAATTAATCCTAGTTTAATTAATTTATCATCTAAAAAATCTTTCATATCTTCCCTGCTAACAACAAAGCCCTCTTTCCCTCTTTTATAATTAAGGCCATATCCTTCCCAAAATAAATAATCATAGTTTGTTCCGTTTTCATAGTTATATAAATCACCATTAGGTTGTGCCTTAACAAACCAGCCATTTTCCTTATTATACTCCGGCTCAGTTATGCTAAGCCCTCCATCTGGTTCAACGAAAACACGAACATTCATCTCTTGCTCAGGATAAAGATATATGACTGGTTTACCACACTCTACAGCTGGCATATATATACTCTTCTTTAATTCAATAATATTTCCAAGAGGATCTTCGATATATAGTAATGGCTCACTAGCTAAAAATTCATTATAAGATATTTTTTCCTTGCCATAAGAGTAATACTCATTTACATATATATTCTCATATTTTTTTATTGCATCATTATTGTATTTCAATCTAAAGACATCTACTCCAATACTAGTTTCACCAATTCTATCTAAGTTTTCCTTAGTAACATCAGAATAATTATAACAATTCATAGATCCACATTCACTGTAACTCTGGTAAGAATATATATCTTCATTCTTTTCACCATTCTTTTTTATGTAATCCATAACAAAAAAACTCTCTGGAAAATTATACTCTACCTTACCATCCCCTGTTTTAATATAGTAACAATTTTCAGTATCTCGATATAAAAAATTTTCATCATCATATTTAAAAACAGGAGTAATTTCTTCATCTTTGGATGAAATATAATCCCAAATTTTAGTCTCCTTGCCTTCAATAAACTTTATTTTAGACCCAGTAATGGCAATCTCATCAGGAATATCATTAGTTTTAATCATGGTTCCATTATCGATTACCGCATAATTTTTCATAAAATAAGCATCATCATCTGAATAATTATTAAGAACAATAAAATCATCGTTATTTTTTACTGCGATAACTGTTGGTCCATATATACCACCCATTCCAGGTTCTCCACAGGTAAACTCATACACATTGTCACCAGAATAAATTCCGCTCGAAACAACACCTATTGTTGTTATACAATATGAAAAATATTGATTATCATATTCTTTATTTTCCTTTACACACTCTTCAAGTATTTTATCAAATCTATTATCTTCAAAAATATCTCCATTATCACATTTTTGACCGAAGTACTCCCAAGATACGGTTATGTCAGAAGATTTAGATATAATTCTTTCTCCCTGTGATTGAAATTCTTTTAACTCTGATGTTTCACTATTTTTAACTTCTTTATCATCAATATTAACTACATCTTCTGGCTCATCTGAACATTCTGGAATTGCCTCTTTCATGGCAATATCTTTTTCACTATTTTTGATAAGGAGATAACCAGCCACAGTTAAGTTTCCCACCAACAACAAAATAACTAATATCCATAAAATTAAACCCTCTCTCTTTTTATTCATATAATTATTATTAACACAATATTTAATATCTATATAGTATCATGCCAAAAAAGATACTTAAAGAGGCTTAAGTAAAATGTAAAGTAAAAGATAAACAACAACAGACAGGAATTCGAACCAAAATTGACAATTAATAGAAAATATTCTAATATAAAAAATCAATAAATTATTGTTGAACCTTAAAATATAAATGATGAAATATAAAAATTATAGTCAATCTCCCTTATCTTTAAAAGGAGTCAATCGTGAATATGCACTAAATATCATTAAAACCCTTTACAAAATAAAACGTACGGGTTGGGTGGACAGAGGTGTTAAAAATCCTGAAACAGTTGGTGAACACACAGATCAGTTAATAATTTTGGCTAATCAGTATTTTCCTGAAATAAGCGGTTTAAATAAAATGCTTAAAATTCATGATTGGCCAGAAGCTGATAAAAATGTCGGCGACAGAAGAACTGACGTTTTTTGCCCTAAAAATCACCGCATCACAAAAAAAAGAAAAAAAATTCTTGAACTTGAAGCCATGAAAGATATTTGTATAAACCTTGGTTATTCAGGAAAAGTAATTATAAATCTTTGGCTAGAATACGAAAAGGCTGAAACAAAGAGAGCAAAAATTGCCTATCAAATTGATAAGTTGCAAGCAATACTAAAAGCTATTGACTATCAAAGAAATGGTCAACCAGTTGTAGCTCAAGAATTTATCGATTGTAATGGTGACACCATTCAGGATCCAATACTAAAAAATGTTCTTAAGAAAGCTATTGCGTATATGTAAATGTAATTTAAAAAACTCACAAAGGTTAATAATAACCTATTGAGACTTTATGAATTTATCGATTATAAATGAAATGGAAAAATAATTTCGGGTAACTTAATAAAACCTAAAATATTTTAAAAATTTCTTTAAAAGACATTTACAAAAAATAGTTTTCTAAAACAAAAAGTCAGACCCATAAGAGTCTGACTTTTTTCTTTTGCTCGGGGACAGGGATTTGAACCCCGATCTACAGGACCAGAACCTGTTGTCCTACCATTAGACGATCCCCGAATAAACCCCTTTAATTGCCAAAGGGGTTTAAGTAGAAAAGCTAGTCTTCCACTAATTTAAGTATACCAGTCTAAGAGTGAAAAATCAAGATTAGACAATTAAAACAGGCTTTTTATTGCCTGTTTTAACTTATATCTTATTATTACTTGTTTTCTTTACTTGTTTTCTTTGTCTTCTTTTGACTTATTATCTTTTTCATCATTCTGTTCAAATTTTGGCTTCATAAGTGGAAATAGAGTTATCTCTCTTACTGGTTTATCACTTAAAAAAGCAAATAATCTTTCACCAAAACCAAAACCACAAGTTGGAGGAATACCGTGTTCTAACATTTCTACAAATTCCCAATCAGGCATCATAGCTTCATTGTCTCCTCTGTCAATTAATTCTTGTTGTAGTTCAAATCTCTTTCTTTGATCAATTGGATCATTTAATTCTGAAAAACCATTTCCAATTTCACTGCCAGCAATAATAACTTGAAATCTTTCGGTTAACTCTTTGTTCTCTGGTTTAGCTTTTGCTAGTGGTGAAACAAGTTTTGGATGATTTATTAAAAAAGCAGGACCAGCAATATTTCTTCGACAGTATTTCCATAAAGTATCAGTTAATCTTTCCCTGTTATCTCCTTCATATTTAACTCCTAGTTCATCTAATTTAGTTTTCATCTTTTCCTCGCTATCTTTAAGCACATCAATTCCAGTTTGTTTTAATACTTCGTCTCTATAATCAATTTTAACCCATTCATCTGACAAATCATATTCCATTCCTTTAGTGACAAACTTTGTTTTTCCAAATACTTTTTGGGCAATTTCTCTATATAGTTCTGTAACAATTTCCATCCCTTTTTCATAATCAGCATAAGCAAGATAGAATTCTAGATTAGTAAATTCTTGGAGATGATCTGGGCTTGAACCTTCGTTTCGATATACTCGACCAATCTCAAACACTCTTTCAAAACCAGCTGCCATTAATCGCTTTTGCCACAACTCCCCTACAGATATTCTTAAATATACCGGCAAGTCGTAATCATCATGTAATGTTTTAAAAGGATTAGCTTCAGCGCCACCAGTTGTAGTTTCAAGAGTTGGTGTTTCTACTTCAAAAAATCCATGTCTTTTCATAAAGTCACGAGCTACTTCCCAGAACTTTGCTTTCTTTCTAAACATCTCTTTTAATTCTGGATTTAAAAGTAGGTCTAAATATCTTTTTCGATATCTTTCTTCTTCATCCTTTAAACCATACCAAGAGTCTGGTATTGGCCTTAGAGCTTTACCTAATAGTTTATACTCTTTTATCATCAAACTTTTCTCACCTTTGTGAGTAACAAAAGCAGTTCCTTTAACTTGCAAAAAGTCAGCCACATCAATTAATTTCACAAATTGTTTATACTCATCATTTCCTAGCGCTTTTTTAGAAAAAGCAAGTTGTAAAGTACCACTAGTATCTTCAATATTAGCAAAAGTTAAATTACCATGTTCTCTTTTAGCTCTAAGCCGACCAGCAATATATATTTCTTTTTGATTTTCTTCAAAATCAGAAAAAGAGTCGATAAACTCGTTTATAAAAAGATCTCTTTTAACTTTAGCTGGATAGGGATTAACGCCATTTTCTTCTAGTTGATTTAACTTTCGCAATCTATCCTCTTGTTCTCTGCTAAAATCATTATTAGAGTTTAAATTATTTGTGTTGTTTTCCTCAGACATATATTTTATTTATCTTTTTATCTTTTTTTCTTTCTCTTTCTTTTTTTTCTCTATTTTTTCTTTCTTTAATCAATTTTTTTTATCTTATACTTCTTTACACCTTTAGGGGTAACTACTTCAACGGTTTCTCCTTTTTCTTTTCCAATAAATGCTAGTCCTAGAGGTGATTCATTAGATATTTTTCCTTCAAGTGGATCAGCTTCATTAAAACTAACTATTGTATATTCTTTCTTTTTTCCCTCAACTTCAACCGTTACATTTGAACCCATAGATACTTGATTACCGTTAGTACCACCTTCAACAACAGTTACGTTTTTAAGAAGATTAGATAATTCAAGAATTCTTCCCTCATTTAGTGCTTGAGCATCTTTTGCTTCTGAATACTCAGCATTTTCACTTAAATCACCTAATTCTTTAGCTCTTTCAATTCTTTGTGCAATTTCTTTTCTCTTAATTGCACTTAGATAATCTAATTCTTGTTTTAATTTGTTATACCCTTCTTGTGAGATAATTTGTTCGTTCATAAATTCAAATTTTAATTGTTATTTTTGTATATGATTATATTCTATTTTTGTAAATAAAACAAGTGCTAAGGAGTAGTATGGAAATTCCTAAAGGATGATTTAAATATGGGGTAAATGCATGAGTAATGGCTACAAAAAATAAAATCGCCCCAAAAGCAAAATATATGTTCTTATTTTTAACAAACACTTCCCTTAAAACAGCAGAAATTAATATGAAATAGCTAAGTAATCCAAATATTCCAATTTTAAGCCAAATGTCTAAATAACCCCATTCAAAAGCTGAAGTAGTATATTTTCCCTCTGGATTATTCTCTAACACTCTAGGGTCACTGGAAATATAGGTAGCGGTAGCAGCAAATCCTTGTCCAAAAAGTGGTCTTTCTTTAATTTCATCAAATAAAACGGGAAGAAGTGACCAACGAGAAACAGTGGCAGCTTCATCTGAATCATAGACTACTCTTGAGCTAAAACTCTCCCTAAATTTATTAGCTCTACTTTTATCAAAATCAAAATACGGATAGCTCACTACTAATAGGATAATAACAAAACTTAAAATTATGGAAATTAGTGACCACAGAGCTGAATGAAGAGCTTTTTTAAAACCAAACTTTTTCCAAATAATAATTAGGGAAATAAAAAGAGTAAGAGTAAAAGAAAGCCAAAAACTACGTGAGAAACTAATTATAATCAAACTAAAAAATAGAGATGATAGAAGTAATTGACTTATATTTTTTAAACTAAAAAAGTTTTTAAATATATTTAAGCTAATTCTAAGCTTATTATTTAACCAAAAGAAAAAGAAATAGAAGACGCCAGCAAAAATATGGCTTTGCAAAAAGACTCTAGGCCAACCAGCTAGAGTTGGGGTAACTTCAGCCACTAATGTATTCCTTAACCAAGTATATATTTCCGGGCTAATGCTTAACTCTTGAGAGAAAACAAAAAGGATAAATAATGTTTTAATAGCAAGCCAGAGACCTGAGGCTAAAAACAAAACCCTTAACTCAGATTTAAACTCTTTATCGTTATCATTATAGACAGCTAAAATTGGAAAAATAGTTAAAAAGAAAAGCCAGGCATTAAAATCAGAGAATATTGAAATTAATGACCTGTCATTTATTAAAGCTATGGCAAGTCCAATTAAAATAAAGACTGCAAGTAATATAAAATACTTCCAGGCTTTAAAGCTTTTAATTCTCTTTAAATATATACTCTCCTTCCTATTCTTTATATACTGAATGATAAACTTAACTACAAATACTGCCATTAATATAAACCAGAAAGATGATCTAATTGAAAAATGAGTAGAAAATATTTCAATGAAAAACAAATGACCCATTGAAGATATTATAAGCTCAGCAATTATAACATAAAGGCCAAATCTAAGGTTATATATAGTAACAGCTAAAAAGAGAGTGGAAAAAAATAGAAAAATAGGTAGGGCAAATATTTCCAATGAGTATGCAAGGTAAGACCATATCTCAACTGCCAGAAATGAAAATATTAAAGCTAATGTTTTCTGAATTTCTATTTTTTTCATATCAATTACCATTTATTAAAATTATATCTCCTCTTTCAATATTATTCTTATCACTATATTCACCTTCTACTTCTAAAACCATATCTGATATACCAATACTGCTATATTTATCTTCATAGTTTCTACCTTCTGGTTCTAGATTTTTTTCTATATTTAAAATCTTATTATCGTTTATAAATATAATATCTAAATTAAAGTTCATATTACGCATCACAAAACTTCTAGAAGATGAATTTTTAAAAACAAATAACATACCATCTGATTTTAAAATACCTTCTCTATTTGATAATCCCTGATAATGAGCTTGTGGACTTAGAGCAAGTTCTACTTCAAGTTCTTTTTTAAAATTATTATTTTCATCTCTTATTTCAATAGTTATTATATCACCATCATTATATGAATTATGGCTAAATCCTTTTTCTTCTAAATTTGATTAATTTATTTTATAAAAAATCATTATTGAAAGAAGAATCAGGAAAAAGAATAGGAAAAAAGAAATTAAAATTTTTTTAGTCTTTGAAATATAGGCCATGTTTATCCTTTATTATCTTAACTGCTTTGTTATACTTTTTAACTTTAGGAAGAAATGGAAGAAGTTTATAGACAAATGATGGAAGCCAAGAGCTAATTGTTCCTCCCGGACTAACCTTAAACAAAGGTTTTTCAATAAAAACACCTAACTTTTCTTTCTCTTCTAGTATTGTTAACCATAAATCCCAGTCCTGGAGTTTCTTAATACTCTCATCCCAACCATTTTCTGGAAAGTCTTCTCTTTTGATAAGTGACATAGTGTGAATACAGGGTGCTTTTTTAAGTTTTTTCTCATCAATCTTACCAACTTTAAAAAATTTCTTCCCCCAATAGAAAGAAGAATAGGCGTAAGCGGCTTCTTTGTTTTTCTCCAATGCCTTATGCATTAACAAAAGTGCATCTGAAGCAAGTGTTGCATCAGCATCACAAAAGAATAGGTAATCTCCCTTAGCACGCTTAACTCCTCTATTTCTTGCTGCTGGAGCTCCTTTATTTTCTTGATTGATAAAATAGTAGTTATTTTCATCCTTACTATTTTTAGCAAATTTGCCAAAAACTCTATCCACCTTATCAGTTGAACCATCATTTACTACAATCACCTCATAATCACGATATGTTTGTAGTTCAATACTTTTTAGAGTTTCTTCTATTTTATCTGCTTGATTGTAAACAGGTATTATAATTGATATCATATTTTCATTTTAATAAATTCTACTAAATCAATAGCAAGGTTTTGCCAGGAAAACTCTTTTTTAACTCTTTCTTTTCCCTTTTCTCCTAAACTATCTCTTAACTCACTATTATCTTTTAGTTTTAAAATAGCATCTTTTATACTTTCTATATTCTCTGGATCAACCATTAAGCCAGTTTCATTATCTACTACTGCATCCCCTACTCCACCAGCCAAGCCAGCGATAACAGGTTTAGAACATAAATTTGCTTCTAGATAAACAATGCCAAATCCTTCATGGTCACCAGAAATGTTACGAGAGGGCATAACAAATATATCACATTTATTAAGCCATGACCATTTCTCACCTTCAGTAATTTGGCCTAAAAATATTATCCTTTCCCTATCTGAAGTACTTACAAGTGAGCGTAAATAGGCTTCGTCTGGTCCAGCTCCAGCAATTACATATACTAGATTCTCCTTTTCTTTATCATCTAAACTAGCTATTGCCTCAATTGTCTTATCAAATCCTTTTCTTTTAACAAGTCTTCCAAGACTAAATAGTATAGTTTTATTATCAAAATTATAGCTTTCTGATATTTTCTTGCTATCCATATCACTTCCTCTTGTATCAATTTCTGGAAGACCGGGATTTACAACGACAATCTTATCTTTAAACTCAGGAAAAACTTTTTCTACCAATTTAGCTAAATATGAATTAGCACAAACTATTATCTCTGATCTTTTAAGAATTTTTTTAGCTAAAATTTTCTTTCTCTTTTTTCCAATTGCCAAAGGAAAATCCATACCGTGTAAAAAAACACCATAAGGTATTTTTTTAAATAATGAAATAATATACATAGCTGTTCCATAAGGAAGAATTTGGCCCGCTAGCATTAAATCAAAATCTTGTTTTTTTAATTTTCTAATTATAGCAAAAATAGCTTTAAACCAAGAAAGTGGCAAGTTATTTTTACTATTAATTTCACATTTATTATTATTTAAAATAACTAAATCATGCTCATAGGGGAAATTTAGAAAAAGGTTGTAATAATAATGAGAGACACCTCCTTTAAAGGGTGGGTAGTCTTCTGTGACTAATAAAAATTTCATATTTTTTTTTGTTTACTAAATGATCTAATAATACTTTTAACATCATCTATTTTAATTCCTTTAAATACAAATAAGGAAATAAAATATATTGCTCCACCAAATATTGATAATATAAATATATTTACACTATCTTTTAGTAAATAAACTACTATCCCCATTATAACAGAAGATATTAAAGTTTTAAAAAATATCGGCCAGGTTTTCTTTCCATAAGGACCAATAATTTTTCTTGTCTCAATTACGCCCAATACAAACATAAGAGCATTTGTTATAAGAACGGTAATTGAAGCACCAAGTGCTTGAAATTTGGTAATTAAGATAACATTTAAAATAATACTTGAAATAGTAACTATTATCATATTTCTAGTATTTCTTCTCTGGGCGTCACAGGCATTTAAAAGTGATCCTAAGGGAAAATTAAGGAATATAAAGAAAAGAGCTAGAATAGAGATTCTAAGAGGCCAGGTGGCAGCACTGTAATCTTGTTCAAAGAGTAAAACCACTTTACCAGCTAGAATAAAGATACCAACCACAATCGGAAGTGATATTATCATTAAATAATTAAGAGCTCTCTGAAAAGTAATTAATAGCTGTTCTCTGTTGTTTTTCCAATAAGTTGAAAGAGCGGGATAAACAGAGGCGGTAAAAGCTAAGGGTAGAAATTGAAGAGCAAATATTATTTTAAAAGCCACTTGATAGAGACCAACTTGAGTGTCAGTTGATAGAACTGATAATAAAACTGAATCAAGATAAGTATAAAGTCTTTGAAATATAGCAAAAACTGCAAAGGGCCAAGCTATATTAAAAACTAAATTAAAAAACTTCCTATCCCAAATAAGTCTCACTTTTATTTTAAGCTTCCTTGTAACTACAAGATATGAGTAAATTAAATTAAAAACACTAGCTAGGGCTAGAGCTGACATGGCATATACTAAGCCACCGCCTAGAAGTAAGGCGCTGTAACCAAAGATTAAAACAATTAATTGAAATATAATAGAAGCTATGCTTTCATACTTTAAATTATGACAACCACGGCTGGTGGCAAAAAGAGTGTTAGTAAAGGAATCTAAAACCATTGAAATAGCGGAAATATATACTAAAGTTTTAGTTAAAGAGTCAAAGCCAATAATATGAACTACAATAAAAAGCGTTAAAATGGAAATTACACTAAGTGGTATTTTAAGGGCTAAAATACTACCTAACCATTTTGGCGCATTATCCTTTAATTTTGCCACTTCTCTTATTAAAACATTAGAAAAACCAAGATCTATAAAAATAGCAAAGATGGTGGTTAAAGAGATAGCTAAATAATACTTACCCAAAAACTCTGGTCCAATAAATCGGGCCAGGAGAGTAAAGTAGGTAAATGATATTATTTTCTGCAGTATTAAAGCTAAAGTTAAATAGGAGGTGTTTTTAGCTATACTAGTTACTTTATTCATAATTAACAAAAAATACGGTCTAATTGCTTAGCTCTTGCTAAATTTTTAAACTTATGATAGCATAACATTAACATAAAATAAAAATAATTAACAGCTGAAATTTTATTAGATAGAATAAAATTTTATTTTTGTTTGTTAAAAGTCAAGATATGAAAAAAGATATTCACCCAAATTATTATCCAGAATGTAAAGTATCATGCGTATGCGGAAATACCTTTATTACTGGATCAACTGTACCAGAAATCAAAGTTGAGCTTTGCTCTGCTTGTCATCCTTTCTACACTGGAAAACAAAAATTAGTTGACAGTGCTCGTCGTGTTGAGAAATATGAAACTAAACTTAAAACTTCAAGTGAGGTTTCTAAAGACAAGAAGGGTAAGAAAACTAAACGTGAAGAAAGAGCTAAAGAAAGAGCTAAAAAGGAAGTTGTAGTTAAACAAAAGGATTTCAAAAAAATTGCTCAAGTAAAACTGGGTAAAGAAAAATAAATACTTTAAAAAAAACAATCGTTTCTTAGTCAATTATTTTAGTTTATGCTAAAATGACTATATAAAACGATTGTTTTTTTATTATTAAAAAATATGTTTGATAACATAAAAGAAGAATTTAAAAACCTTGAAAAAGAGCTGACTAAAGAAGAGGTACAAAAAGACCAAGAAAAACTCATCAAGCTTTCCCAAAAACACTCTAGTTTAAAGAAGATATTGGATTTAATTGAAGAATTAGAGAAAAATATTTCTTTCTTAGAACAAAATAAGGAAATCATTGATAATGAAAATGATCCTGAGCTTAAAGAAATGGCTGAAGCTGAAGTTGGTAGTCTTGAAAAGAAGGTTGAAGAATTAAAAGAAACAATAGATGAAGAAATAAATCCCGCTAGCCCTAATGATAAGAAAAACGCCATTGTTGAAATTAGAGCCGGAGCTGGAGGAGATGAAGCCGCCTTATTTGCCGGTGATCTTTTTCATATGTATTCTCTGTTTTGTGAGAGAAATGGTTTTAAATTAGAATTAATCACTTCATCAGAACTTGGAGTTGGAGGATATAAAGAAATGATTTTTAATGTTAAAGGTGAAGGTGCTTTTGGATTGCTTAAATTTGAAGCTGGAACTCACAGAGTACAAAGAGTACCTGATACTGAGAAACAAGGACGTGTACACACTTCAACTGCCACTGTAGTCGTACTACCAGAAGCTGAAGAGGTTGACATTGAAATTAAAAATAATGATCTTAGAATTGACACTTTTTGCTCAAGTGGACCAGGTGGTCAAAGTGTTAACACTACCTATTCTGCAATTCGTATTACTCACATCCCTACCGGAGTAGTGGTTTCTTGCCAAGACCAAAAATCACAACACCAAAATAAAGAAAAAGCTTTACAAGTTCTCCGCTCTCGATTGTTGGCCAAACAAGAAGATGAAAGACGAGCAAAAGAATCAAATCTAAGACAAAATCAAGTTGGTGGTGGTGATAGATCAGATAAAATTAGAACATATAATTTTCCTCAGGATAGAATTACTGATCACCGTATTAATACATCTTGGCATAGTATAAACCGAATTATGGATGGTGAACTTGATGAAATTGTTAATGGTCTTAAAAAACAAGAAAAAGAATTAAGAGCTAAATCAAATAATGCCTAAAATAAAAGACATAATCTCAAATAGCCAAATATCAAGAATGGAAACAGAGATATTAATTTCCTATCTTTTAAAAAAAGATAGGACTTTTATTATCTCACATCACACTAAAGAAGTTAGTGATTCTTTATACAAAAAATACCTTAAACTAGAGAAAAAAAGATTAGACAACTGGCCAATTGCCTATTTAACTGGCATAAAATACTTCTATAATTACAAGTTTAAGGTTAACAAAAACGTTTTAGTTCCCCGCCAGGAAACAGAAGAGTTAATTGATTTATCATTAGATATTTTAAATAAGCGAAAAAGTAGTCAAATAATAATTGATATTGGTACAGGGTCTGGTGCAATTATTATAACCATGGCAAAAGAGTTAATTAAAATAAATAATAGATTATATAAAAAATCTATATTTTACGGCTTAGATATATCAAACAAAGCATTATCTGTAGCTAAAGATAATTCTAAGCTAAATAAAGTAGCTAAAAAAATTAACTTTCATAAAAGTGATCTTTTGAACTATTTTACATCAAAGAAAAATAATAAAGAGAAAAAAGAAAATAAACTAAATAATATAGAAGATGATATATTAATCCTAGCCAATCTTCCCTATTTAAAACCTAATCAATTAAAAGAAGAAAGCATTAAACATGAGCCAAAATTAGCACTATATTCTAAACAAAATGGCTTAGATCATTACAGAAGACTATTAATTGAAGTTAAAAATATAGAAAATGCTAATGATAGAAAAATAGACATATTTTGTGAAATAAACCCCAAACAAAGAAATGAGTTAAATAAACTAGTTAAAAAACATTTACCAAATTTCAAAACAAAACTTCACAAAGACTTATCATCTAAATACCGCTTTTTACAAATAAAAAACTACTAGAATA
>JAQICS010000002.1 GCA_027858435.1 Patescibacteria group bacterium
AAACAAAAAAACTGCTTCCATTGAGCAGATTAATATAGCTAATTTTTATTTAAATACCACCCCAATTTATCCAACTAGTTAATGGCCTCAAAATTGTGTTGACAGACTGAACCACTATAATTGACAAAATTTTAGATATCTTAATTGAGAATAAGGGTGAAGTTAAAGTGGAAAGCCCAGAAGTTAAAGAAAAAAAAGTTGATTCAGCAAAAAAGATTGCAGTTACTAAGAAAAAAGAAAGCACTGCAAAAAAACCTTCAACTAAAAAAGAACTTAGTTCAAAAAAATCTCCAGTTAAAAAGACTGTAAAAAAAGCTGTAAAAAAATAATTTTTTCTTAATTTGACTTAAGAAAAGATAATACAAAATAAATTGATGGGACTAAATTAACAGATGGTCGATCTTTTTTATAAAATATTGAAACAAAGAAATAAATATTATTTGTATTCTTTTTTAAAAAATCCAACATACTTTGTTCCAATTGGAATGATTGCCAATTTATTTGGTAATCGTAAAAATATTATAGTTTCTAAATTTTTAATACTTTTAAGTTTCATTTTTTTTGGTTTTGCTGGTAGTTTTATTACTCTTCTATTAGCCAATCTTTTATATGAGTTAGGTAAAAGTTTTAAATCAGGAACAGAGACCACTTATGTTTTTAATTATTTAGATGATATAAAAGACAGTGAAGATAATCCTAAATATACCAAGATTAAAATTAAAAATAAAGATGTTATTAATTCTTCACAATTAGGTTGAGTCGTGCTATAATATTTTAACTAATAAATTAAATATTAAACATATGAAAGGATTTTTTACAAACATAGAAAAAGAAACAATAGAAAATGATAACTTTAGAAAAGTTCTCTATACTGCTAAAAACAGCCAACTAGTTTTAATGTCACTTAAACCAGGTGAAGAAATTGGTGCTGAAGTTCATGAAGAAAATGATCAATTTTTCCGCTTTGAAAAAGGAAAAGGAAAATGCATTATTGATGATAATGAATATGAAGTTGAAGATGGTTCAGCTATAATTGTTCCCGCTGGATCAAATCATAATATTATTAATGTTTCTGAAGATGAAGACTTAAGACTTTATACTATTTATTCACCAGCTCATCATAAAGATCAAATTATTAGAAAAACCAAAGAAGAAGCTGAAGCTAATGATGAAGATTTTGATGGCATTACTACCGAATAATAGTTATAATTTTTGAAAAAGATATTAAGGTGCTTTTAAATAGATTTTGTTTAAAAGCACCTTTTAATAAATTATATGAAAAAAATAGTTACAATATTTACTGGCCTTGTTAGTGTGGACAAGAATTTAGTAGGCACGGCGGTTGTTTATAAAAAAATAGCTGATATTTATAAATCTCTTAATTACCAAGTTAACATGGTAATTCCTGAAGAAACTGACCTTGAGGATGATTCAATTAATTTTTATCTATACGACACAAAAAATAATAAAAAATTAATTAATTCATCCACAGTTACAATTTTTGGCGCCTATCCACCAACAGAGCCACTTCTTTATGCTTATTCAAAAGATAAGATAATAGTTACATATCTCTGGTCAATTGCTCCAATTGGTTCTTTAGAGTTTAAAGACTTTAAAAGTGCTAGTAAACAAAAAAATTTACACAAATATATATCATCCTCATATAATCTATCCCTCTTAGTATCTGATAAGATATATTGTCGCGATGAAGGGGTAAGAAAAATTGTTTTAGGGTCACTTATATCTTTATTTAGAGCAAGTCTAAAAAACTACTTGGAGGACAAACAATTTGCGAATTTATTGGAAGTAGCCCCTTTTGGAATTGAAAATAAAAAAATAAAAAAATCCAATAAAGAAAATCTTTATCGTGGTCAATATAAAAATATAACTGATAATGATTTTATTCTTCTTTGGAATGGTGGAATTTGGAATTGGAATGATGGAGAAACCTTAATTGAAGCAATGAAGATATTAAAGAAAGATAATATAAAACTTGTCTTTCAAGGATTTATTCATCCAGGAAAAGGGAAGAGTCTAAGTTATGAAGCTAGAAAAACCTTTAACTTAGCTAAGAAGTATAATTTAGTTAATAAATCAGTTTTCTTTATTGACAAATGGGTACCATATCAAGAACGAAATAGATACCTGCTTGAATCTAATGCTGGTATTATAACTTCTCCTGATATAACGGAAGCAAATTTTTTCTTTAAAACTAGAATCTATGATTATTTCTACGCTAAATTACCAACAATACTATTTGACTGCGAGGCATTTGCAGATACAGTTAAAGATAGAGGCTTAGGTTTAGTTGCTAGAACAAGCGACGCTAATGATTTAGCATTGAAAATTAAAAAATTAGCAAAATCAAATAAATTACAAAAAGAGATAGAAAAAAATATAAAAAATTATCAAAAGGAAATATATTGGGACAATACATTGCTTCCAGTATATAATTTTGCTAAACATCCTAGAAAATTAAAGAAAGAGAAGGAAAATGAAAAAGTTGTTTACAATTTAATTGAAATAAATAGGAAAATTAAGATCTAAAGAGTTAATTTGTCTAATGTTAGTCCTTTCAACAGTTTTTGGTTTTTTTATGAATAGTTTAACTAAAAAAGGATCGGAGTTAAAACATAAAATAAAAGGTTTTAAGTTGTACATGAAAACAGCAGAGAAATATCGCTCTCAGTTTCAAGAAAAAGAAGGTATAATGGAAAAGTTTCTACCATATGCAATACTATTTGGTATTACCAAACAATGGCTTAAGAGTATGAAAAATATTTATGGAGAAGAATATTTCAATAATTATCACTCAAGTTTCTTAGTAGGAGCGGTGGCTATAAGCAGTTTAAGTGATTTAGAGGGAATAGTGGGTGATATATCTTCTAATATAAATAGTTATGTAAGCACTTCATCAACGGGAGCTGGAGGAGCTGGTGGAGCCGGAGGCGGTGGTGGCGGTGGTTGGTAATTTCCTAATAATTGAAATTTAAATATTATTTTGATAAAATATAACTATACAATTTAATAAAGATATCCTTATATAGAAAATATCTAAAACTGATATTGACAAAAACTACAATAAGTGATATAATTTAATTGTATTGAGAACCTTAAAATTTATAATATGATAGAAAGAACCGATTTTAATTTGGATGAGAGAACCAATGGCGAAATGCTAGACCGTAATTGCTTGCCTCATGTTCAGGAATTTAGTAATGAAGAATTGTTTGCCGATTTTTGTGACGGACTTCCAGCAGTTAATTGTTGTTCACCTTACATCACTTCAGAAGATGTGGTTGATGAGAGTGTTGACATCGAAAATAAGGTGGATGAAAGTTTAATCAAAATGTACAAAAAAAGGCAAAAAATGCAGAAGAAAAGTAAAAAAAGAAAGCAAAAACAAGTAATTTCCTTGAAGAAAAAAACTGAAAAAAAAGAACATTTTTTAACAACATTTTTTTCATCATTCACGGACAATCTTAATGAGAGTTTTAAGTTCATGGAATATGAAGAAATGCTTCAGTTAGCCCCGGCCTATCCTTACAAAGAGGGAATGAAAGCCCGGTATCGAAAGTAAGATCAAAAAACAACAAAAATAAGACAGGAAAAAACTCCTGTCTTTTTTATTTTTATAATTTTATGTTACAATATATGTATTATAATTATTAATTATAGATTTTATGTTTGAAAAAGTAAGAAATTTTTTTGAAGGATTAATTCCTTTTTATGATTCGCTTGGTAACTCTAGCAAAGATTATGTTTTAACAGTGGCTGCTTTTTTAGTAATACTTTTATGTTTAAAACTAATTCAAAAAAGTGTAATAGGACGTTTAAAACAATTAGCTAAGAGAACTAAGACAGATTTTGATGACGTTTTAGTTGATATATTGAAAGGTTTAAAACCTCCTTTTTATTTCATAGTATCGCTATATTTTTCTCTACGGTTTTTAAGTCTATCTGGGACTCTGAATAAGATAATTGATGCAGTTTTCTTAGTAGTAGTTGTTTATGAAATAATACAAGCATTAAAAAAATTAGTTAAATACCTAGCCTTTAAGGCACTGGCTAAGGGAGATAATGATACTCAAGCTATATCTACGGTAAAGACTTTAAATGTCTTTATTCAAATAATACTTTGGAGTGTTGGTCTGCTTCTCATTCTTTCTAACTTAGGAGTAAATATTACTTCACTAATTGCTGGACTGGGAATTGGTGGTATCGCTATTGCTTTTGCTTTGCAAAATATATTAGGTGATGTTTTCTCATCATTTGCAATATTAATTGATAAGCCGTTTCAAGTTGGTGACTTTATTAAAATCGGTGATGATATGGGTGTAGTTGAAAAAATTGGTATTAAAACCAGTCGTCTTAGAACTTTAAATGGTCAATTACTTGTAGTATCAAATCAAGAATTAACCTCAACTAGGGTAGAGAACTTCCAACAAATGAAGAAAAGAAGAGGATTATTCACTCTTGGGGTAATTTATGAAACTGAGGTAGATAAATTAAGAGCAATACCTAGTATTATTAAAGAAATTGTTAACGCTCAAGAAAAAACAGATTTTGATCGTTGTAATTTTATTACCTTCGGAGATTTTAGTTTAAACTTTGAAACTTCATTTTATGTAGAAACCGATTCATATAATGATTTTCTAGATACATTTGAAAGAATTAATTTAGAAATTTTTAGTGCTTTTAAAGAAAAAGGAATTGAGTTTGCATATCCAACTCATCTTGAATATCAAAAGAAAGCAGAATAAATTTATGAAAGAATTATTTGAAGATGGAAAAAAAATTGCCTGGCATTCCTTAGAATTTGAGGATGTTTTTCAAAAACTTCAATCATCAAAAAAAGGTTTAAGCAAAGAAGAAGCTACCAAAAGATTGAAGGAATTTGGTTTAAATAAACTTCCAACTCAAAAGGCACCTAGTATATTAAAGATTTTTTTTAGTCAGTTTACTAACCCTTTTATCTTCATTCTTCTAGCCGCTGCTGGTTTTTCTTTATTTTTAAAAGCATGGAATGATCTATTTTTCATATTAGCTGTGATTGTTTTAAATTCAATTGTCGGTACTTGGCAAGAGAATAAAGCAGAAAAAAGTGCAGCCGCTCTTAAGAATTTATTAAAAATACAAAGTTTGGTAAGAAGGGATGACTTTGAAAAAGAAGTAAATGCTTCAAATTTAGTTGTTGGAGATGTTGTTTTTTTAGAAAGTGGTTTGAAAGTACCAGCTGATATTCGTCTATTTGAAGAACAAAATCTAAAAGTTGATGAATCACTTTTAACTGGTGAATCAGAAGCTGTTTTAAAGGATTTAAAATTAGCTAAAGAAGATACAGAGGTAAACAGAAGGACTAATATGGTTTTTGCTGGTTCAACTATCACTTCTGGTCGTGGTTGGGGTGTAGTTGTTGAAACGGCTCTTAGAACTGAGGTGGGACAAATTGCTGATGTTATCATTGAAACATCTAGATCAAAACCACCATTAATTATTAGAATGGAAGACTTAACTAAAAAATTATCCTTTATTATTTTGTTTTTTTGTTTAGTCTTAGCAATTTTAGCACTGTCAAAAGGAATGCCTACAACAGAAATATTTTTTCTAGTTGTTGCTCTGGCTGTATCTGCAATTCCTGAAGGATTACCAGTTTGTTTAACAGTGGCACTATCAGTTGCTACCTCAAGAATGTCTAAAAGAGGAGTAATTGTTAGGAAATTAACGGCTGTTGAAGGACTAGGAAGTTGTACTATGATTGCTAGTGATAAAACTGGAACTTTAACTGTAAATGAGCAAACTGCAAAATTGGTAAGGCTTGCTAACTTAAAAGATTTAAAAGTAAGTGGAGAAGGATATAACGGAGAAGGTGAAATTGAAGGAATAAATGATTTAAATGATGATGAAAAAGAAAGATTAGAAAATGTAATTAAATCCTCAGTTATTGCTAATGAATCATTTTTAGATGAGAAAAATGGTAAATGGGAACATCATGGTGATTCAGTAGATGTAGCTTTTCTAGCCCTTGGACATAAATGGGGTCTTAACGTAGAGAAGTTTAGAGAAGGGATTGAAACCCTGTTTCAGATTCCCTATGAATCAGAAAGAAGGTATGCAGGTGAGATTTATAGAGAAGGTGATAAAAATATAATTGCTGTTAAAGGTTCAGTTAATAAGATGCTTGAATTTAGTTCTCATTCTAGCTTAACTGATTTTGATAAAGATGAGTTAGAAAAAAGTGGAATTGAGTTAGCTAAACAAGGGTTTAGAGTACTGGCAGTTGCTAGTGGGGAATTTAAGGAAGATATACCTAGTGATTTAAAAGACTTAGATGAAGAAAAAATAACAGATTTAGAGTTTTTAGGATTTGTTTGTTTTGTTGACCCACTTCGATCTGAGTCTAAAGAAGCAATTGATAAATGTCGTAAAGCTGGAATTGGAGTTAAAATGATAACTGGTGATCACCCCGAAACTGCTCTGTATATATCTAAAGAAATTGGAATTGCTAAAGATAAGGATGATGTTGTTAGTGGTTCAGTTTTAGGAGATGATAGAAGTTTAACTCCTGAATTTTTAGATTTAGTAGCTAACACTAAAGTGTTTGCCAACGTTACTCCAATGCAGAAGTTAAGAATTATTGATGGTTTAGTTAAGCTTGGCCATTTTGTGGCTGTTACAGGAGATGGTGTAAATGACGCCCCAGCCCTTCGTCATGCTAATATTGGAGTGGCTATGGGTTCTGGTACCGATATAGCTAAAGAAGCCTCTACAATGATTGTTTTAGATGATAATTTTTCCTCAATTGTTAATGGAGTTGAAGAGGGAAGATTTGCTTATAGTAATGTTAGAAAAGTTGTCTACTTCTTAATTTCCAGTGGAATGGCAGAAATTGGTATCTTTATTCTAGCTATTATTTTTAGTTCATTTATATTACCAGGTGAATTAATTCTTCCATTCACTGCTGTTCAATTATTATGGTTGAATTTAGTAACAGATGGTATACAAAATATAGCCCTTGCTTTTGAAAAAGGTGAACCAGGAGAAATGAAGAAAAAACCAAGACCACCAAAAGAAGGTATATTTAATGGATTGATGATAAAACAAACTCTTTTAGCCGGTTTAATAATGGGTATAACTAGTTTTGCTGTTTGGGGCTATTTAATTGTAGTAGATGGAAGAGCTTTGGTTGATGCTAGTAATATTGCTTTAATGTTAATGGTTCTATTTCAAAGTGCTCATGCTTTCAATGCCAGATCTGAGAGCCGTTCAATGTTTAGTATTCCACTTAAGAATAATTTAATATTAATTTTTGGTGTAATTGGAGCACAAGCCCTACATATATTTGCTAGTTATAATCCATTTTTCCAAAGAACTCTTGGTACTCAACCAATATCTTTTAGAGATTGGATAAGTTTGCTTTCCTTTGCCTCACTGGTTATAATTGGTGTTGAATTATTTAAGTTAATTAGAAGATCTAAACATAAAAAGAAAGATAAATAATATGTATATTGTACTCGATTTTGTTTTTTTAATAATTGGTTTTTTCCTACTTGTTAAAGGAGCTGACAAAATGGTAGATGGTTCTGCATCAGTTGCTAAAAAGTTGGGACTGTCAACTATGATGATTGGTTTAACTGTGGTGGCTTTTGGTACTTCAGCCCCGGAGTTAATTGTTAATATTTTTTCATCCCTTGAAGGAAGTTCTGATATTGGAATGGGAAATATTATTGGTTCAAATATTTCCAACCTTCTTTTAATACTAGGTGTATCAGCTATTGTTATTGATTTAGAGATTAATAGTTCAATTATTAAAAAACAAATTCCTTTTTCAATTTTAGCAGTTATTGCTTTGTTTATTCTAACAAACGGTCAATTATTTGACGGAGTTAGCAATGGATTAAATAGGGCTGGGGGTTTAATACTTCTCCTTTTCTTTTCTATCTTTTTATACTACACAATTAGTATTGCCAGAGATAACCGACATGATATAAAAAGAAGGGAAATGGAAAAGGTTGAGGAAGTTAAAACTAGTCTTTCTGTTTTTTATATCATTGGTGGTATTATCGGACTATTTATTGGTGGTAAGTTAATTGTTGATAGCGCTACTGATATTGCAATGTATTTTAATTTAAGTGAAGCTTTTATCGGTTTAACAATTATTGCTCTTGGTACCTCACTTCCCGAACTTGCCGCTTCGCTTGTTGCTGCAAGAAAGAAACACACGGACATGGCAATAGGAAATATTATTGGTTCAAATATCTTCAATATTTTATGGGTCCTAGCTTTGAGTGCGATTATCCATCCAATTGATTTTAATCCGATGATTAATTTTGATATTAGTTATTTAATTTTTGCCTCAGTATTACTTTTTCCTTTAATTTTTATTGGCAAAAAATATTCCATCTCTCGACGCGAAGGTATTGTATTAGTCGCTTTTTATATATTTTATATAAGTTATATCTCCTTTAGGGGATAATAAAAATTAACAAACAATAATATGAAAAATTTTAAAATGGAGGAATTTAATGAAAAGGTGTTACTAGGAGAAGCTACTTGGTGGCAAATGGAAATACCATCAGGTAGTGTAATTTTTGGAGAACAAAAAGCTAAGATGCTTGGTTATCCAGATACTAATTTTAAAAACTTTTCTGACTTTACTTCACTAGTTAAAGACGAGGACAGAGAAAAGGCAATGGAGGCGATGAGGGCTTGTTTAGCTGAAAAAAATGAATTATATGAAGCAGTTTATAACATTAAAAAATCTAATGGAGAATATATTAAATTTTATGACTTAGGTCAAGTTATTAAAAGAGAGGGAAAAAATATTACTGTAATTGGTTTTGTAATGAAAGTTCATAATAATGAAGATATATTTTCACAAATGAAAGAGTTTAAAGAAATGATTTTAAGTGGTAAACCTTCAATTGTTGAATTGATTGCCAATATAAAAAAGACAAGTTAAAAACTTGTCTTTATATCCTCTCCCAGGGAAATGGTCTTAAGTTATTTTTTAAGCTACCATCTTTTTTAAAAAAGTTAAAAGCAAATACTTCTTTTTTTAAATGCCATTTATTGTTTTTTATATAAAGGATAGCTAAGAATTCAATTCTGTCGCTATCTTGTTTAATGTATAAAACATTTCCTTTTTTAAAAAAGTTTAAAAAGTTATTAGTAGCTTCAATAATATTTTTTCCGTTAAAGACCTTGGGACAGGTAGAGCTTTTTTGCCACATTTTAAAATCTTGTGGAGCACATATTTCTATTCTACCTTCCGATGTAATATTAACTTTAAATCGAAAATTTGATATTGGCTTAAAAACTTCTTGAGCTTTAAATAATTCTTGCCAAGCTCTTTTTTTGCTTTTTATTTCCATTACAATTTATTTTAAAAGATCTATATTTATATTAGTTTTTAAAAAATTCTTTGTCAATTTAATTGACAAAAAAAGTCAGTGTATTAAAATTATATTTTTGAACCTTAAAAATATAGAAATGGAAAATGAATTTAAACCACAACCTTATCCTCTATCAATTATTCCAATTATTAAAGAAATTGAATTAAATGAAGTCTTCTTTATGAAAAAAATTATTAAAGCCACTGAAATTCCGGCTAACCCAGGTATCTATGATGATTTAATCAAACTATGGAAAAAGAGAATGGCTGAATTATCTTTTCTTGATTCAACGGGGGTTATAAAAAACCTTGAAGAAAGAAAAAAAATGATTGAAAAGAATGATAGATGATTAAGAGGTGTAAAATGAAAAGTCCTGTTTAAAAAATTAAATAGGACTAAAATAGTAGACACAAAAAAGTGTCTACTTTTTTATTTTACTATTTTCAAATTTTTTAATTTATGGTATAATTTAGTTATAATATTTAAACATAATTCTATGTCAGAAAAATTAAAAGACGAATTCATTTCAAGAGAGCAAAAATATTTCAAATTTAAATTTGGACAACTTCTTGCTTCATCATTAGCTGGATTCTTAACTGGTATTATTGTTACTTTAATTATTTTTCTAGCCTTATTTAATTTAACCTTAAAATAGTTTAAATTAAAATACTTTTCAACTCAATATTTATATTTTAAAATCACTATTGACAAATTGTGCTACTTATTATATAATTCTCTGAAATTGAAATAGTTCATTAACACAAAAAAATGTAAGAAATGAGACCACTAAATGTTATTATCCGTCAAAATTGGATAGGTGTAATTATCCTTGTAGCTTTAATCGTATTTGCGATTATAAAGCTATCGCCTGAGAATGAAAAGAGTAGTAATGAATATACTCGTGTAGAAACGAGTGAAGTTCAGACAAATGAAGTTAAGCTCGTTCAAGCCCCATCTAATGATGTGGTAAGAGCTGCTACAGAGCAAAACATTTCAACCAATAATTCGGTTGATAATAATACTGGCGACTATAAAGAATATCGCTTTGTATTTCGTCTTGATGGATCAGAAGGACATCATATTCCGCATTTGCTTGGAATGGGTGTTTTAAACAAACAAGGCACAGGTTACGATTTTTTAACAAAGCCTAACACAACCTCCGATGACGATTATGGACGGCTTGAAAATGGAATCTACTTCATCAAAGAAACACTTATTATTAAAGCCGGAATGACTTCATTCTGTGAACTCAAAAGCAACGAATTTGGCTGGATACCTAAAAAAATGGTTTTAGCTGAAATCGATGGAGAAAGGGCCTATATCTATCAACCATAGACAATGGCCGCAATTATTACCCTGGAATTTTATTTCGGGGTTTTTTTTATTGTTCTAAATTATATTTTAAGTTATTATAATACTATATGAAAAATATAAAATTATTTAGAAAACAAAATATATTTATTTCAATACTAGCAGTTTTATTATTATCCTTGTTTTTTGTTTTTCCTGTTTCAGCTAATAATGATAAAGGAAGTGTATATAAAGCGGAAGTGATTGATATTTTAGATGAGCTTGAAAAAGAAAATGAAGATGGTTCAAAGATTGTTCAGCAAGATCTTCTATTAAAGATAATTAACAGCGAAAGAGAAGGGGAAGAAATTATATATAATGGTATCTCTGACTTGCAAGTAACTGACTTAGATTATTTTAATGTTTCTGATAAGGTTTTTGTTGATTCGTATAAAAATGTTGATGATGAAGAAATTTTTTATATTACTGGTTTTGTTAGAAATACGTCTTTAATATGGTTATTCATTATCTTTATAATCGCTGTACTTTTAGTTGGTAGATTTAAAGGTTTTAAAGCTCTTCTTAGTCTGTTTTTAAGTTTTGTTGTGATAATTAAGTTTATACTACCTTCAATACTTAATGGTCAAAATCCAATAATTATTAGTCTACTTGGAGCCTTAATAATTTTAGCTCTAATTATATATATTACTGAAGGGATTAAAAAGAAATCTCATTTAGCAATGCTTGCTATTTTGAGTTCACTTACTTTTACAGTTTTTCTTTCTTGGTTTTTTATAAGGGTTACTAGATTAACTGGATTAGCTCAAGAGGAAACTATTTTTTTAATTAATAATGGTAATTTATCACTAGACTTTAAAGGACTTCTACTGGCTGGTTTTATCATCGGTGCTATTGGTGTTTTAGATGATATTGTGGTTGGACAAATTGAGTCAGTTGAGCAAATAAGGGAAGCTAATCCTAGTTTGTCTAACAGACAAGTATTTAATATGTCCTATAAAATAGGAAATACTCATTTAGGAGCAATTATTAATACTTTATTTCTAACCTATACTGGTGCCGCCCTACCACTTCTATTACTATTTATAGTTAACAATCAATCTGGTGTTAGTTTTGAAAACTTTATTAACCTAGAAGTAGTATCAACGGAAATTGTTAGAACTCTAGTGGGAAGTATTGGAATTATTGCTTCCATGCCAATTGCTACTCTTTTAGCAACCGTTATGCTTAAGAAGAAATAGTTTTAACAATTATATAATTGACAATAACGAAATTTTTTAATAAAATAATATATTAAAAGAAAAGAACTTTAACAATAATAATTTAATCTTAAAATTGAAAATCAACAAAAAAGAACATTAACAATTAAAACTAGATAAAATGGAAGAGAAACTGGTAAATTTGATTATTCCCGACACTAATGTCTTAATTAACGATCCTTATTGTTTGGATAAGTTTATAAACGGTGGAAATAAAATTGTAATTCCATTAATCGTTTTAACCGAACTGGATAAGTTAAAAAGAGATTTGAGAATAGGGCTTGATGTTAGAGAAGTTATTCGTCAAATTGAAAAGTATGGCTTTGGTAAGAACGAATTATTTGAGGTTGAAAAAAATGTAGATTTTAATGGACTTGATTTAGACAAGAGTCATGCTGATTACCGAGTACTGGCAACTGTAAATTATGTGATTAATAACAAAAAATATGAAGGATATAAATCATATAAGTTAGTTACCAATGATATCAATATGAGAGCGGTTGCTTATGCCGTATTCAAAGACAACAAAAAAGTGTTAATTGAAGAGTATAAGCAAGAGCAGGTTGAGCAAAGAAAATCAAAGGAAGAAATTCCAGTGATAAAAATTCCTAATTTTCCAATTGATATTGGCGTTGAATATAATAAGTCAGTTCATGGAGTCCTGGATGAAAATAGTGGAATAGTTATTAAATACATAGGAAAAAAGGAAAAGGAGCAAGAGAATTTATTTATTAAAAGGGGTTCATATTTGCAAATGATTAAAAATGACTATCAACTTTTTGGTCTAAAGGCGCTTTCAGAAACAGAAAGACCAAATTATGGACAGTTATTAGCATTTTATAACCTTTCCTCACCGGATGTTAGATGTATTTTTTTACAAGGTCAAGCAGGAACCGGTAAAACACTAATTGCTTTAGCGGCTGGTATGTCTCAAAGAAATAAATATGATCAATTAATAGTCGCTAATCCTATGGTGCCTCTTTCCAATAAAAGCAACATGGGTTTCCTACCTGGTGATGTTTCGGAAAAACTAAGTCCATGGTTAGTTCCATTTGAGCAAAACTTGAAATTCTTGGAAAAGAATTCAGCTGATCAAATGTATAAATCTGTTGTTTCAGGTGCTAGAAAAAATTCAACTAATAAATTAGGTGAAGATAATTCTGGTATGACTATGCGTGATAAATATGGTTTAACCCTGCAACCACTTGAATACATTCGTGGTCAAACCATTGCCGATGCTTTCATTGTTATTGAAGAAGCGCAGAATTTGACACAACATGAAATTAAAACTATTATCACTCGCTTAGGCAAAGGCTCTAAGGTTGTGTTCTGTGGTGATTTGTCACAAATTGATATTCAGTATTTAACCGAGTTTTCTTCTGGTTTAACCTATGCCATTGAAAAAATGGTTGGCTTAAAAAATGAAAACAAGATGGTAGCCTCAATTATGCTATCAACAGTCGTTCGTTCAGAATTAGCATCATTTGCTAGTTCAGTGCTGTAAATTAAGACCCTTGCCAAATGGTGAGGGTTTTTTATATGCCTTGCAATTTAAGTGATTTTTTGTTATTATACGGGAGATTATTATAAACTAAATTAATATATTATGGCAGAAGAAGTAGTACTGCGTTTTAATGACGTAACATTTGAATACATCGAAAAAAAACCAGTAATTGAAGATGCCTCTTTTTCACTTCGTAAAAGTTCTAAATATACTTTAATGGGACAAAATGGGGCAGGAAAGAGCACAATTTTTAAATTAATAACCGAAGAAATAACTCCTAAAAGCGGAAAAGTATCAATTGATAGCAAAGCTACTGTTGGTACAGCTAAGCAAATGGTTAATCGTGACGACTTTGATATGAGCGTTGAAGATTATTTTGCTCGTAAATTTGAACCTGTGCCAGGAAGTTTAAAGAGTAAGATTTCTAAAGTTTTAGAAGCGGTAAACATGGATATTCCTTTTGAAAAAAAGGTAGGTGATTTATCAGGTGGACAACAAGCTAGACTTCTTTTAGCTGAAGCTTTAATTGTTGAACCAGATATTTTGCTTTTAGATGAGCCCACTAATAATTTAGATCAAGAAGGAATTGATCATCTTTTAAGTTTTCTAATCATGTATGACAAAACAGTTTTAGTTATCTCTCATGATGCTGACTTTTTAAATTGTTTCACTGAAGGAGTTGTATATTTAGATATTCATAGTCAACAAACTGAAATCTATGTTGGTGACTATTATTCTGTGGTTGAAGAAATATCACAGAGAATTGAAAGAGAACAAAGAAAGAATGCTCAATTACAGAAACAGATAAAAGATAGGAAGGAGAAAGCCAACTACTTCTCCCATAAAGGAGGTAAGATGAGAAAGTTGGCTCAGAAGATGAAAGAGGAAACTTCTGACTTAGAAGATAGTATAGTTGATGTTAAACGTGAGGATAAAGAGATAAGAGATTTTTTTATACCAGTTCAAGAAGATTTAGTAGGAAATATTGTTGAAATTAGATCTGTTAAGGTGATAAAAAATCACGAACCAGTTGAAGTGGAAATGGAAAAAGATATTACTAAAAGTATGCATGTTATCATTAAAGGACCAAATGGAATTGGTAAAAGTACTTTTTTAAGATCACTTGTTGCCGGTAAATCAGAAGAAGCTCATATTAAAGAAGGAATAAGGATGGGATATTATAGTCAAGACTTTACCAACCTAGACCTTGATCAAAAAGTCTATGATTCTTTGCAAGATGCAATGTTTGATAGAGAAGATGATCAAGAACTTCGCTCAACTGCTGCTGGTTTTCTTTTAACTGGTAATTTTATGGGAAGTAAAATTAGAGAATTATCAGAAGGTCAAAAAGGATTACTATCTTTTGCTAGACTTAGTCTAATGAAGCCAGGGATATTAATTTTAGATGAGCCAACTAATCATATTAATTTTAGACATTTACCAATAATTGCTAAGGCAATCAATGAATTTGCTGGACCAGTTATTATGGTAAGTCATATGTCTGAGTTTATTTCAACTCTTAGAATAGACGATGAAATAGATTTAGGAAAATAAAATGCCAAGAAAGAAAAAAAAGATTGTTATTGTAAATGATAAAATGCAAAAAAACTATCACTATAGTCTAGTTGAGTCTAGTGGTATAAATTTTGATAGTGAATTTAAACCTGAGCTAACACCAAAAGAGATGTTAAAATTAGGAATTTTTGGTGGTGTGTATATGCGTGATTGTCAGAAAGAGTTTCCAAAATCTTGGTTTAAAAGTGCTAAACTAGCTGAGGGCAAAAGAAATAAAAAATTAAACTATTTTTCTATTTCAGCTAGTATCCCCCTTTCTTATTGGCAAAAGAAAGGTTGGATATATAAAAATGATCCCCGAGGCTGGTTTCAATGGTATTGTAGATACTACAGAGGTAGAAGAATAGAGGGAGAAGATAAGCGTCAAATTAAAAGATGGAAGGCTTTTAAAAGACATGTGGTAGCTATAAAAAATAATTGTAGACAGGGAGATATTACTTGTCGGCCTAAACAAAGACAAGCAGTACTTCATTGGGCCTATGACAGTCGCGACTACTAATATGTCTAAAATATTTAAATTAAAATCAGATTACACTCCAACTGGAGATCAACCTCAAGCGATAGAGAAGTTAAATACCGGTTTAGAAAAAGGTTACGACTACCAAACACTACTTGGTGTTACTGGAAGTGGTAAGACTTTTAGTATTGCCAATGTTATTGAAAAACAAAACAAACCAGTTTTAGTTATTGCTCCAAATAAATCACTAGCTGCTCAATTGTATCGTGAGTTTAAAAATTATTTTCCAGATAACGTAGTAAACTATTTTGTCTCCTATTACGATTACTACCAACCAGAGGCATATCTTCCAATTACAGACACATATATTGATAAAGAGGCAATGATTAATCAAGAGATTGATAGATTAAGACACGCGGCCACATCTTCAATTCTTAGTCGTCGTGATGTTATTATCGTTGCTTCAGTTTCTTGTATATACAATCTTGGTGTTCCGGATTCATATTTAGAATCAAGAATTGTTTTAGAAAAAGATGTATTATTAACTAGAGCTGATTTAATTAAACAATTAGTTAAAGTTCAATTTGAAAGAACAAATGGTGATGTAAAAAGAGGACAGTTTAGAGTTAGAGGAGATATTTTTGAAATCCGTCCTATGTCAGAAAACATTATCTATCGCCTTAATCTATCAGGTCAGAAATTAAGTCGGATTTCAATTATTGATAATACTACTAGAAATATACTAGAAGACTTAAAAGAAATTGTTATTTTTCCCCCTAAACATTTTATTTCTGATAAGCCAAAACTGGAAGCAGCAATTAAAGATATTAAAGAAGAATTAAAAGATAGGTTAAGATATTTTAAAAAAGAAGGACTACTTCTTGAGGCGGAAAGATTAGAGCGACGTACTAAATATGATATTGAAATGCTAAGAAGTTTAGGTTTCTGTCATGGTATCGAAAACTACTCTCGTCACTTAACCGGAAAATTAGCTGGTGAAGCTCCAGACTCACTCCTTGCATATTTTGGAAAAGACAAAGAAGGAAACCCGGACTTTCTAACAATTATTGATGAGTCACATATCACTGTTCCTCAAATTAGAGGAATGTATAATGGTGATAAGGCTAGAAAACAGAATCTTGTTCAATATGGTTGGAGACTACCATCAGCTCTTGATAATCGTCCTCTTAAATTTAATGAATTTAAAGAACGAATTAATCAATCCATATTTACCACTGCCACCCCAGCAGAATATGAAAAAGAGCATTCTAAGCAAGTAGTGGAACAAGTTATTAGACCAACTGGACTTCTTGATCCAGAAATTGAAATTAGACCAGTCTTTGAAGAAGAAAAAAATAGAAGTCAAATTGATGATATAATTTTAGAAATAAAAAGACTGGCTAAAAAACAAGAAAGAGTGATTGTAAACACCTTAACTAAAAAACAAGCTGAGGATTTAAATGATTATTTAAAAACTCAAAACATTAAAGCTAATTATTTACATTCAGATATTAAAACATTACAAAGAATTGAGATATTAAAAGACTTTAGAACGGGCAAGTTCGATGTTTTAATTGGTGTTAATCTTCTTCGTGAAGGATTAGATCTTCCTGAAGTAACTTTAGTGGCCATACTTGATGCTGATAGGGAAGGTTTTCTACGTAGTGAAACTTCTTTAATGCAAACTATGGGAAGAGCAGCTAGAAATGTTAAAGGAAAAATTATCCTATACGGTAATAAGACTACTAAGTCAATGAAAAGAGCAATTGATGAAGTGGATCGTAGAAGAGAAAAACAATTAGAGTATAATAAGAAACACAACATCACTCCAACAAACATATCCAAAAAGATTGAAATCATGCTTGATATTGAAGGTGATAAAAAGGATAAGTAAAATAAATTTATTAACACTTTAGTTGCTTGAAAACTTTTATCATATAATAATATAAAGATAATAAAAAAAGCCTTGTAGTTTTCTACAAGGCTTTTATTTTACTTTTCTTTTTTTTGTATTTTTTCTTTCTTTTCTCAGTCTTTGTATCTCATCCTATTTACATTGTTGAAATAGTTTATTATCAATCTGGTTATAATATAGGTTGAAATAGATGTTGCAGGTAGTATTATTGGAATTTGTCCAATACTCCAAGCCTCTATTAGACTGGCAAATACTAAAATTAAATACATTGATCCGAGCTCATTCCACATTTGATTTGCGCTCTTAATATAGGCATAAGAGAGCAGACCAGTAAGGACTGTTAATAAGTGAACAATAAATGATTCAATTGAGAATATTGTTTTCCAAAAGTTTGAAATAATATTTGCATCAGCTAAACTGGCAATAGCTAGCCAAGCCGAAGTTGCAATTACTACACTAAATATTCGAAAAAACAATCTACTCTTTAACTTACTTCTTTCTCTTCTAAAAGGTGATTTTGTCACCCTCATTTTTCCATTTTTCATTGGCGATCTTTTTTCTGGTTTGTTAATGTTAATTTTAACTAGTAATTAAATCATAATTATCGATATAAGTCAATATTAATTAACTTATATAACTACGACTTAACTTTCTTAAGGCTTTTAGTTCATAGCTAGTACCAATTGCATTTTCATACAATTCTTTAATTTCATTTTTTCCCTTAGCAAGCTTATACCACTTTTCTAGTGTAATTAATTTTTTTTCTCTGTTTTTACTCTCTTTAAAAACGAGTTTAATTTCAGCTGTGGTTTTAGCGAGTCTAATCCACTTTAAAAATGCCCTACTTTTTTCTTTAGTACTTGCCGGAGCTAAGATATATGCTTGTTGAGCTTCAGTAAAATTTTTTGCTTTAGAAATTTTTAATCTTGAATATTTACACCATTTCTTTATGGCAATCTTTTGTCCTTTTGATTTTAAAGGAGAATTGTTATGTATGCTTGTTGCCTCATGAATTGATCTAATGTGTTTGGCTTTTTTTAAAGCTTCTTTCTTCCACTTTGAATATATCAAAGTGCCTCCTTTATGATGTTTAAACTTATCATAAAGAGTTTTTAGCTCAAATAAACTAACGTCACTATGTTTACCTAATATTAATTCTAGATATTTATCCGAGACATCTATGTCTTTGGCTAATTTTTTAAAATTTACATTATTTTCTTCCATTTTATGTTTTTTTATTTTGTTTTAAATGTGCAAATTGTCTAAGCATTATGTAATATTTACATAGTTTTGTCAATATTTATTTATTTTGTAATAAGTATTATACTGAAGTCAGTGAAAACAGCTTAAAATTAGCTTTTTTCAATTTTTAAGATATAGATAAATAAATAGATTAATATGAAATTTTTAAGTAAGTTATTTCCTGATGTTAACGAAAAGGTAATTAAAAAAATGCAACCAATTGTTGACGATATTAATAACCGGGAAGAGGGGATGAGTAAATTAAGTGAGGAAGAATTAAAAGAAAAGACAAGTTCTTTTAAACAAAGTTTAAAAGAAGGTAAAAGCTTAGATGAGATTCTTCCTGAAGCTTTTACTGTAATGCGTGAAGCTGCTAAAAGAGTGTTAGAGCAAAGACATTACGATGTTCAGTTAATTGGTGGTATCGTTCTTCACCGTGGTGAGATAGCGGAAATGAAAACTGGTGAGGGTAAGACATTGGTAGCAACCCTACCTCTTTATTTAAACGCCCTTGAAGGAAAAGGTGCTCATTTAATTACAGTTAATGATTATTTAGCTAGAGTTGGTGCTGGTTGGATGGCACCATTATTTCATTTCCTTGGCATTACAACCGGCGTTATTATCCACGACGCTGCCTACATTTATGACCCTGAATATAGTGATGAGAGTCAATTTGATGATAGATTAAAACATTTTAGAAAAGTGCCAAGAAGAGAAGCATATTATTGTGATGTAACCTATGGAACTAATAATGAGTTTGGTTTTGATTATTTACGCGATAATATGGCCTATAGCTTATCCCAAACTGTTCAACGTGATCTTCACTATGCCATTGTGGATGAAATTGACTCTATTTTAATTGATGAAGCTAGAACTCCTTTAATCATTTCAGCTCCAGCTGAAGAGTCAGGTGAACGTTATAGTAAATATGCGGAAATTGTAAAACACTTAGAGGAAAACGAACACTATAATGTTGATGAAAAAATGAAAGCAGTCACTTTAACTGAAGATGGTATTTCAAAAGCAGAAGAATTAATTGGCATGGGAAATATCTATGTTGAAGGGGGAATTAAGGAAGTTCATCATTTAGAACAAGCCCTTAAAGCCAGGGTTTTGTTTCAAAGTGATAAAGACTATGTTGTTCGTGAAGGTGAAATTATAATTGTTGATGAGTTCACTGGTCGTATGATGCCTGGTAGAAGATATAGTGAAGGACTACATCAAGCTATTGAAGCTAAAGAAGGAGTGGAGATTAAGAAGGAGTCTAAGACCATGGCTAACATCACTTTTCAAAACCTCTTTAGAATGTATAACAAACTATCTGGTATGACCGGTACTGCTGCTACTGAAGCTGAAGAATTTCATAAGATATATAATCTTGAAACCATTGTTATTCCAACCAACAAACCAAATATCAGAAAAGATCATAATGACTTAATATATCGTACTGAAATGGATAAATATCGGGCTGTTATTCGTGATATTAAAGATAAGAATGAAAAAGGGCAACCAATTCTTGTTGGTACAATTTCTATTGAAAAAAACGAACTATTAGCGGAAATGATGCAACGAGAAGGATTAAAAGCTGAAGCATTAAACGCTAAAAATCATCAAAGAGAAGCAGAAATTATCGCCCAAGCTGGTAAAAGAGGTTCAATTACTCTTGCTACCAATATGGCTGGTCGTGGTGTTGATATTGTTCTAGGTGGTAATCCGTTTGATAAAGAAGAACAAGAAGCAGTTAAAGAAATAGGTGGTCTTCATGTAATTGGTACAGAACGTCACGAGTCAAGAAGAATTGATAATCAGTTAAGAGGTAGAGCTGCTCGTCAGGGTGACCCTGGTTCAACTCAATTCTTTGTTTCAACTGAAGATGATTTAATGAGAATATTTGGTGGAGATAGAATGAAGAATTTAATGAATACCATGAAAGTTCCTGAAGACATGCCTATTGAAAACAAAATGATATCTAACTCTATTGAAAACGCTCAGAAGAAAGTAGAGGGAAATAATTTTGATATGAGAAAACATTTAGTGGAATATGATGATGTTATTAACAAACATCGTATGGCCATATATCAAAGAAGAAGAGAAATTGTCCTATTATCTGAAGAAGAAAATAGTGAAGAATATAATGAAGAAAACAAAGAGGAAGAAATAACTAAAACAGTAGATAATAACGAAAATATTGATAACAATAAAGAAGATAATAAAGAAGACATTGAAGAAAAAAAGGAAGAAGAAAAAAGAACACTATCTGACATAGTTCTTGAAAGTATATATGCTGAACTTAAATCAGTAGTATATTTCCATACTGCCAGTGATAATACTAATGACTGGAACATTAAAGAAATTAGTGAAGTTACTAAAAGTATCTGGACTGAAAAGGATGATTTAATTGCTAAATTTAAAGATATTATAAACACTGGTGAAGAGAATAAAAACAAGAATAAGAAAAGAGAAGAAATTCTTGATTATCTTTATACTAAAGCTAAAAACAGATACGAACAAATGACTGAAACATTTTCTGAAGCTGGACTTGACTTTAAAGATGTTGAAAAAGGAATACTTCTTCGCTCAATTGATCAAATGTGGGTAGATCACTTAGAAACAATTGATTATCTTAGAAAAGGAATTGGTTTAAGAGGTTACGGACAAAGAGATCCACTAGTTGAATACAAAAAAGAAGCATATCACTTATTTCACGAGTTAAATGGTTTAATTGATAGACAAGTTGTTTATTCAATTTATAAAACTGGTGATGCATTAGTGGCTAGTGCTGAAAATCAATTAAAGATGTTTAGTCAAAAATCAACTCAAAATCTTAGATTTAATGGAGCGCAAAAGACTATGGAAAAACAAGCAGAAGCTAGAAATACTTCTGACTTAGTTCATGAAAAAGCTAAGAATAATGAAGGAGAAAAGGTGGGAAGAAATGATTTGTGTCCTTGTGGAAGTGGAAAGAAGTATAAGAAGTGTTGTGGAAAGTAATTTTTATATAAATTAAGATAATATTTTTATTTAAGATATTTAAATAAAATAAATCACCATCATATGGAATTTAAAATCATTGGAAAAATGTCACTTGAAAACTTTGAGAATAAACCAAAGAAAAAAAATCCTGAGATCTATGCTCCTGAGATGAAAAATAGAATGAAGGAAATGGCAGATAACGTAAATGAGCGTTATGGAGAGATTTTAGATAGTGAGGGAAGAATAAAAGTAACTGACTCAGATGATTTGCGTTACGTTAAAATAAAAGAAGAAGTTTATGCTAGTGAAAGGGGAATGAGCTTAGAAAGCTACCAAGAAAAACAAGAGAAATCCAGTAGTTCTTTAGCTGAACAAGCAATTACTCTGTCGCTTTCAAAAGTGCTTGGTTCAAGATTTCTTTCTCTTAGATCATCTACGTGGGATGATTATGAAAATGGAGTTGATAATGTTTTAGTTGACATGGAAACAGGTAGTTTGGTTTGTGGTTTTGATGAAGTAGTTGAAGGATATAATCAAGATGGAAAAGACATTAAAGAAGAGAAGATAATGAAAAAGTTTAAAAAAGGCGGTGCTCATCTTAAATATGGACTTGAAGTATCAAATGAAGAATCAAAGAGTGTTAATATAAAGAGTCAAAAAAATCTTCCTAATTTCTATATTTCAGTTAATAAAAATGAGTTAAGTGATTTAATGGAAAATGTTTCAAAACCTGAGATTAGCTCAGTTGAGAAGAAAGTATTAAATGACTTTGTCTTTTCACTCGAATCTCAAATTGAAAAAATGAATGATGTTGAAATAAATATACCCCGTGATTTAAAAAATAATTTAGAAAAAGCCAAATCTTTTGTAGAAACTCTTAAAGAAAAGATTTAAAGATCATGCTAGAGTGTATTTAAGAATTACAAAGGATATCTAATATATTCTTGACATATTCTGAGTTTGTATGTATAATTAGTTATAACTATTTATACATAGACTGCTTAAAAAGTTATATACATTTATGCAAAGACATTTAGACGAAAGTTTAAAAAAACATTTTTTAGATTATAAGCAAATATTAATTTTGCTTGGTTCAAGGCAGGTTGGTAAAACAACAATTGCTAAAAAAATATTTAAAAATGCCACATATCTACTAGTTGATAATGAACCGGTTAAAAAAATACTAGAAAGCTATGACATAGAATCATATAAGAGTTTTATTAACTTTAATTCTAAAACCTTAATTATTGATGAAATTCATCTTCTTTCAAATCCAGGGCGAGCGGCTAAAATACTCTATGATCAATTAGAAAATATCAACTTGATAATTACCGGCTCATCATCATTTCATATTAAGAATAAAACAAGTGAAAGTTTAGCAGGAAGAAAAATAGATTATAATATTTATCCATTAACTTTTTCAGAATTTTTAGTACAAAAAAATATTGAAAAAAATTTAAATTATAATATCTTAGAAAACATTCTTTCAAAAAGCGATCCAAAGGATAAATTATATCTTTTTGATATGGAAACTGTTTTAAATAGCGTTTTGATATATGGTCAATATCCACAAAATATAAATAATCCAAACGATAAAAAGTATTTAATTAACTTTGTTGATAGTTTAATTTTTAAAGATATATTAGAATTAAAATTAATTGAAGATAAAAAATTAGCTTCAAATTTACTTAAAATTTTAGCATCACAAATTGGAAATTTAATTAATTATTCAGAACTATCATCTAGACTAGGCGCAGATATTAGGACTATAAAAAGATATATTGAAATATTTGAACAAAGTTTTATAATCTTTAGACTCTATCCATATTCTAAAAATAAAAGAAATGAAATTTCTAAAGCAGAAAAGATTTATTTTTATGATAATGGTATTAGAAATGCGATATTGTTAAATTTTTCTGATTTTAATCTCAGGGAAGATAAAGGGGCTTTATTTGAAAATTTTATTGTCTCTGAAACAAAAAAGCAATTAAGTTATACTAATAAGAATTTTAATTGCTATTATTGGCGTAATAAACAGAAATCAGAAATAGATCTTGTTTTAGAAAGTAGTAATGAATTAATAGGAGTTGAAATAAAATGTAAAAAAAGATTTTTAAATAAAGCTTTTATAAATAAATATCCTAATGCTAATTTAAAAATGATTACTTAATCTAATATCGATTAAATATTACATAAATGTTAATCTTAAAATGATTCACAAAGTACTAATTTTAAAAAATAAAACCGCGTAAGAGCGGTTTTGTTTAATTTTTTTTAGTTTAATACTTTAGTTTTTTTAAAATACTTGTTTTTAAAATAATCTTATTCCTTATCTCCGTTTTTTCTTTTTTCTGCCTTATCAATTATTTTTGGATTAAAGGTTTGAATAATTAACCCTCCAATAATATAGCCGATTAAGAAAACTATAAAATGACTTATCGTAAATAACCAAAATTTTTCTATTTCGGTATTTTGTAGGACAATTGTTAAAGCCAGGGAAATTAAATATATAAAAAGGATGCTAAAACAACCTATATTATATTTTTTGTTATCCAATAAAAAAATGATAACTGATACAATTCCTAAAAAGAAGAAAAGAAGGTAGGAAATTAGATATTTTTTTAAAGAAAAATCAATATTGGGTCCTTCTACAAATGATGATAAGAGCGGATATATAACGATTATTATCATAAGAATCCAATAATACTTGGAAGTGTCTTTAAATTGTTTCATGATTATTTAATTTTTAAATTACTAATAAAAAAAATAACACAAAAAATAGTATAAGTCAATATTTATTTTATTTACAATTCATACTATAATACAAAGACAATTAGCTAAATAATAGAAGAAAAAACTATGAATAATAATAATAATAATTTAAGCATACCTGAGATTGAAAAAAAAGTTCAGGACTTTTGGTCTGAAGCAAATATTTTTAATAAGTCAGTTGAAAAAGATGCACCAAAAGGTCCTTATGTCTTTTTTGATGGACCTCCTTTTGCCACTGGAACCCCTCACTATGGTCACCTAATTGGCAATGTTATGAAAGATGTTATACCACGTTTTCAAACCATGCGTGGGCATAGAGTAGAGAGAAAATGGGGTTGGGATTGTCACGGACTACCTATTGAAAACATCGTTGAAAAAGAACTAGGTATTAAAAGCAAGAAAGAAATTGAAGATATTGGGGTTGATAAATTTAATCAACTATGTAGAAAAAGGGTTTCAACATATATTGATGATTGGAAAAAAACTATTAATAACCTTGGTCGTTTTGTAGATATGGATAATTCCTATCGTACTATGGATCTAGACTTTATGGAAAGTGTTTGGTGGGTGTTTAAAAAACTATGGGATAACGATTTAATCTACAAAGACTATCGCTCTATGCACGTTTGTCCTCGCTGTGAAACAACCTTGTCTCAATCTGAGGTAACTGAAGGGTATAAAAATGTTAAGGACATATCTGCTATTTCTAAATTTAAACTTAAAAGTGGTCAAAAGATTAACGACATAGAGTTAGGTAATAATGTATATATTCTTGCTTGGACTACCACTCCTTGGACTTTAATTGGTAATGTAGCCTTAGCTGTTTCAGGAGATATTGATTATGTTTTAATTGAAAGTGAGGGTATTCAATATATATTAGCAGAAAAACTTTTAGAATCAGTTTTAAAGGATAAAGAATATGAAATAATTGAAAAATTTGATGGTTTCTATCTTTTAAACTTAGAATATATTCCTCCTTTTAATTACTATTTAAATGACACCAGTTTAAAGAATTATGAAAACGGTTGGAAAATATATGAAGGTAATTTTGTAACAACTGAAGAGGGAACTGGTATTGTTCATATTGCCCCTGCTTTTGGTGAAGATGATATGGAACTTGGAAAAGAAAAATCTCTTCCTTTTATTCAACATGTTAAATTAAATGGTGAGTTTAGTGATGAAGTTCTTGATTTTAAAGGCTTAAATGTAAAGCCAATTGATAATAACATGTCAACTGACATTGAGATAATTAAGTATTTAGCCCACAATGACAAACTTTTTCATAAAGAAAAATATGAACACAGTTATCCTCATTGTTGGCGTTGCGATACTCCTTTAATTAATTACGCAACTTCATCTTGGTTTGTAGGTGTTAATAAAATAAAAGATGAACTACTTGAAAGTGCTAAAGAAATTAATTGGTCCCCTAATTATTTAAAAAATGGTCGTTTTGGTAATTGGCTTGAAGGTGCTCGTGATTGGTCAATATCAAGACAAAGATTTTGGGCATCATGTATTCCAATTTGGGAATGTGAATGCTCACATCGTCATGTAGTCTCTAGTGTTAAAGAACTAGAGGAGTTAACTGGTGAAAAAGTTACAGATATTCATAAAGACAAGATTGATCACTTAACATTCGAATGTCCTAAGTGTGGTAAACAAATGAAACGTATTCCTGATGTTTTAGATTGTTGGTTTGAATCTGGCTCAATGCCATATGCGCAAATGCACTATCCTTTTGAGAATAAACAAAAATTAGAAGAAAATTTTCCTGCTGATTTTGTGGCTGAAGGAGTTGATCAAACTAGAACTTGGTTCTACTACCTTCACGTTATCTCTGGTGGTGTTAACAAAGGAAAAGAGGTAAGGCAGGCATACAATAATGTTATTGCCAATGGTATTGTCTTAGCTGAAGATGGGAAAAAAATGGCAAAGAAATTACAAAACTACCCTGACCCTAACAAGGTGATGGAAAAGTATGGAGCTGATGCTCTTAGATCATACTTAATGGCTTCTCCAGTTATCATGGCTGAGAATTTAAACTTCTCAGAAAAAGGTGTAGCTGAAGCTATGCGTAAAAATGTGATGCTACTTCTAAACATATATAAGTTCTATCAAATGTTTTTAGAAGATGGAAACGATATTGATATTTCAAATACTTCAAGAATTGAAAGTGATAATGTTTTAGATGTTTGGTTAATGGAGAAATTAGCTATTCTTAATTTAGAAATTGAATCAAGTTTAGATCCAGAAAAAAATAGTGGGAAAGAAATAAATTTAGCAAGAGCAATGAGAAAGATAACAATCTTTATCGACGAGTTCTCAACTTGGTATATTAGACGTAGTCGTGATCGTTTTAAATCAGATAACTTAAAGGACAAAGAATTCGCCCTTAAAACAACTTCTTTCACTCTTTTAAATTTAAGTAAGATTATTGCTCCTTTTACTCCTTTTGTTGCCGAACATATTTGGCAAAAATTGACTAATAAAAACTTCATGAATAATAATGAGTCTGTTCATTTAGAAGATTGGCCAAACTTAGGAAACTCCTCTGAAAACAAAGTTGTATTAGATAAGATGGAGCTTGTGCGTGACATTGTTAGTGTTGGACTGGCAAGACGTGATGAAAAAGGAATTAAAATTAGACAAATGTTAAACACTGCTAATGTTATTATCAAGATTGAAAAAAAAGTAGATAACGATTTAGATGAAAACTACTTAAGCTTAGTTACTGATGAGTTAAACCTTAGAAGTGTTGATATTAAATTTGTATTAAATAATAAAGTAAGTGATTTAGAAGGTGAAAGAATACAAGTTGAACTTGATACAAATATTACCGAAGACTTAAAACAAGAAGGAATTAAAAGAGAATTAATTCGTTTCATTAACATGATTCGTAAAAACCAAGGTTTAAAAAGAGGTGATTTAGCTAAAGTATTAATTGAAACAAGTTCAGAAGATATTTCTAAAACCTTAGAGAAAATGGGTGAAGAGATTTCTAAAGAAACATTAAGTGAGAGTATTAAGATAGAAGAAAGTATTGAAACTGAGAATAAGGCAGTTAAGATTAATGGTGAGAAAGTTAGAATTGAAATTATTAAATAATCTGAACAAATTCACAAATATCGTTGACATTTTATAATAAATATTGTATAACTAAAAAATACAGTAGTACCTTAAAACGATATACATTGTTAATCTTAAAAAAGTGGAGGACGAATAATGAAAAAGAAAAATTTAATTATTACCTTATTAGTTGTTTTTGAAACATCTATTCTCATTTTTTTGATTCTTTTTATTGTTGATTTAAACAATAAAGTAGAAGAGAAGGATACTAGTATAGATCTAGTAGATAATGTCGACCCGAGTTTGTCTGATTCGTTATATTTACAAATTGATAGTTTAAAATCAGAGTTGGAAAAAAATTGTAATCAGAAACTTATAAATGACTCAATAAAAAAAGTGTTTAATTCGGATAAAGACAGTTTATTTCAAGCTTTTGCTAAAAAAGAATTGAATTTTGTAAAAAAAGAAAAAAAGCTTGAAAAAAAAATTAATTCTTTAAATGAACAAAACTCTTCTTTAATAGGACATGTTAATAGCTTAAAAGAATTAGTGTCTACTTATAACTCAATAGGAGTAAAGAAAAATATTAAAACTAAAGAAGTAACAGAAGAGCCGCTGATTGTATTGGAACCAGAAACATATTTTAAAAGTTATATAGAAATTATTACGGACAAAGTGATAATTTCGAAAGCAGTTTTGAAAGATAAGAACGGGAAAGAAGCTTTTGAATTTGAAGATCCAATAATTTTAAGCACCAATAGAGTTCCTTCTGGTATTTATTATTTATCGTTTTATAATGAATCAGGGGAATTAATTGAAAAAGCCAGTATAATGTATAAAAAGTAACAATGCCCATCAACAAGATGGGCTTTTTTTGTAGATAAAAAATAAACTCATAAAATGGGATGAATTAATACATAATCTTTCATTTAAAACTAATATTTGCTATAATACATATATAATAAATCTAATTTATACCTTATGAAAAACTATTTAAAGAATAATTATTTATATTATTTTTTAGCAGTCTTTATTATTTTATCTCTCTTTATTTTAACTAAGACTACTTTTGCTCAAAATGAATTAGAAGATAGATTATCAGGTAGAATATTACTTCAAGTAGAGGATCATGGTGAAGCCTGGTATTTAAACCCTAAAACACTAGAAAGAAGCTTCTTAGGTCGCCCTGATGACGCCTTTAGAGTTATGCGTGAAGAAGGTTTGGGTATTTCAAACACTAATTTAGATAGAATACCAATTAGCCTAGATCATAATGTTAAAAAGGATAGCGACGGAGACGGTTTATCTGATGCTTTTGAAAATGCCATTGGAACTGATCCCGATACTTCAGATACAGATGGTGATGGCTATGAAGATTATACTGAACTTGAAAATGACTATAATCCAAATGGTAAAAATAGGTTAGGGCTTGATAAGAGTTATGCTCAAGGACAAAAAGGGAGGATATTTTTAGCAGTTGAGAGAAATGGTGAAGCTTGGTATATATATCCAGGAGACAGTAAGAGATATTTTCTTGGAAGACCAGATGATGCTTTTCAATTAATGAGAAGTAAAGGACTAGGTATTTCTAATAAAAGTTTAAACCAGATTAGAACTAAAGCACAAAATCAAAACCAAAATGGTCAAAGTGAAAATGCAGATGATAGAGGAAATGGTGCACAAAGTCAGGACAGAGATCAAGATCAAAGCAATAATGATAGTCAAGATGAAAGTGAAGAAAATAATGACGAAGTAAATTCAAACTCAGAAATATTTAAAAAAATTAATGATTCTGGTTTTGATATGGATATTTTAAATTGCAATGAAGGTAAAGAATTTAAATATAGTACTAAACAATTATTGCCATTTATTGCCGGTTATTATAATAGTGAAAATGAAGTAAAAATTTTAAATAAGTTAGAGGATGATATGTGTGAAATTCAAATTGAAACATGGGGTTCATATGAAATGCCAACAGATTTTAATGATCAGGAGATTGCCGAATATATTACTTCAAATGCGTTTGATTTATTTGAGACAGAAGATCAATTAAAGTTTGCAATAACTGCTAAATTATCAGAATTAGAGGCTGATGAAAGATTTAATTATTTGTTTACTGAAGATGATGGTGAGGCAATTATAGATAAACATGCTGAAAATTATGATCCAAATCAAACTTTTATTGATTGGTTTAAAATTAAGTTAAATAGTATGATGGAGGATGTGGGGGATACTATTGATTTTGATGAAACTGACAGGTTCACGAACATTTGCTCAGGTGAAGAAGAAAATTTATTACAATATTTCATTGATCAATCTAATGGTAATATGAGTGCCTCATGTTCTATGGGGTCTAGTGAAACTGTTTGTACATACAATGACAATGTAACTTGTACTCAAGCAACACAAGTAGTAGAAAATTAATTATAAATAATAATAAATATAAATAATAATTAAAAAATAAAAATATGAATACAATCTGGTATGTAATCATAGCAGTTGTAGCAATTATCTTAATTGCTGTAATATCTATGTATAACGGTTTAATCCGTTTAAAAAATAGAGTTGAGGAAGCTTGGAGTGATATTGACGTTCAACTTAAAAGACGTTACGATTTAATTCCTAATCTAGTTAGTACTGTTAAAGGTTATGCTAGTCATGAAAGAGAAACACTTGAAAGTGTAATTGAAGCTCGTAATAAAGCGATGAATGCTGAACAAAGTGGTGACGCAAAAGATTTACAACAAGCAGAGAATCAATTATCTGGAACTCTTAAGTCTTTGTTTGCGCTGGCTGAGAGCTATCCTGATTTAAAAGCAAATACTAATTTTCTAGAACTACAAAGAGAATTATCAGATACAGAGAATAAGATTCAAGCAGCCCGCCGTTTCTATAACGGAAACGTTCGTGACTTTAATACTAAAATTCAAGTGTTTCCCAATAATATTATTGCTGGAATGTTAAACTTTAGTTCTAAAGAATTCTTTGAAGTAGAAAAAATGGAAGAGAGAAATAATGTTGAAGTAAAATTTTAATATTATATTTAATAAGAAAATAATTATATGAACTTAGTAACTATACTAGCGATTATTGCTGTAATATTTTTTCTTGCTAGTTTAAAGCAAATTAATCAATACGAAAAAGGTGTTCTATTTACCATGGGTAAATATAGTAGGAAGATTGAACCAGGGTGGAGATTTATCTGGCCAATATTTCAACAATTTAAAAAAGTTGACATGCGTGTTAAAGCAGTTGATGTACCAGATCAAAAGGCAATTACTCGTGACAACGTTTCAGTGATAGTTAATGCAGTTATATATTATAAAGTTTCAGAAGCAGAAAGAGCTATAATTGAAGTAGAAAACTACTATTACGCTATTTCTCAATATGCTCAAACAACTATGAGAAACATTGTTGGTGAAACAACTTTAGATGAACTACTTGGTCAAAGAGAAAAAATAGCCAATAGAATAAGAGAGATAGTTGATAAGGAAACTGATGAATGGGGTCTTAAAGTTAATAACGTAGAGTTAAAAGATGTTTCATTACCTGAATCAATGGAAAGAACAATTGCTAAACAAGCAGAAGCGGAAAGAGAAAAAAGAGCGGTAATTATTAATTCCGAAGGAGAGTTAGCTGCTTCAGAAAATTTATCTAAAGCCGCTAAAATGTTATCTACTTCAGATGGAGCACTTCACTTAAGAACTCTTCAATCAATTAATGATTTGTCATCTGATCAATCAAACACAATTGTGTTTGTCACACCAATTGAAATACTTCGAGCTTTTGAAGGCTTTCCTCAAAAGAATTTAAAAGAAGCAATGAAGATTAATACAGATAGCAAAGAATAAAAAGATAGAATGTCTACACTATATAATCACAGTGATACAAACAGAAGAAAAACCTGGTTTCTAATGGCCGGGTTTTTGGTCTTCATTATAATTGTTGGCTACATATTTTCTGTAGCTATGGATGATACTACATTTCTATACATTGCAGTTGGCTTTAGCTTTATCATGAATTTTTTTGCCTATTTTAATTCCCATAAAATGGTACTGGCTATGAGTGGAGCTAAGGAAATTAAAAGAGAGAGTTCAGGTCAATCTAAGGAATTATACAGAATAGTTGAAAATCTTTGTATTACAGCTGGACTACCGGTTCCTAAATTGTATATAATAGATGATCCTTCTCCTAATGCATTTGCCACTGGAAGAGATCCAAAACACGCAGTTGTTGCTGTTACCAGCGGACTACTTTCTAAGCTAGAAAAGAATGAACTAGAAGGTGTTATCGCTCATGAATTATCTCATGTAGGAAACAGGGACATACTACTAGCTACTATGGTAACTGTTTTAGTGGGATTAGTTGTTCTTTTAGCTGATTGGTTTAGACGTTGGGCTTTCTTTTCACGAGGGGGAGATAATAATAAAGGACAACTACAAATTATTATCATGATAGTAGCAATTGTCCTATCAATTCTAGCTCCTTTCTTTGCCTATATGATGCAATTTGCTATATCTAGGAAAAGAGAGTTCTCAGCTGATGCTGACGGCGCTCTTTTAACCAGATACCCAGAAGGACTAGCTAGTGCCTTAGAGAAAATATCAGGTGATCCAAACCCCCTTAAAAGACATAACAGAGCCACTGCTCATCTATTTATCTCCTCACCAGTTAAAAAGAAGAACAAGCCAGGTTTTTTTAAGAAAGCCTTTATGACCCATCCTCCAGTTGAAGAAAGAATTAAAAGACTTAGAGAGTCTATGTAGTGTTTAAAAATATATTTAAATTGATATATTTAACAAAAAAAATGAAAAGTAAAAATAATAAAAATAAAATAAATAGTATTGAACTACTAGCACCAGCTGGTAATTTAGAGAAAATGGAAACAGGTTTAGCCTACGGCGCTGATGCTATATATTTTGGTATACCTGATTTTTCACTTAGAGTGAGGATTAATGATTTTGATTTAAAATCCTTGAAAAAAGGAATTGAATATACCCATAAATTAAATAAAAAAGCCTACATAACCATTAATATATTTGCACATAATGAGCATATTAAAAAGTTAAAAAAATATATTCAGAGATTAAAGGATTTAAAACCCGATGCTTTGATTGTTTCTGACCCAGGTGTAATTGAGATAATAAAAAGTGAATGGAAAAATGCAGTAATTCATCTTTCCACTCAAGCTAATTGTACTAATGTCTCCTCAGCTCGTTTCTGGGCTAAACAAGGAATTGAGAGAGTGATTTTAGGAAGAGAAGTGACTTTAAAAGAGATAAAAGAAATTCATAAAGAGTTACCAAATCTAGAATTAGAGTACTTTGTTCATGGTGCTATGTGTATGGCCTATTCTGGTAGATGTTTCCTTTCTAAACTATTTGTTGATAGAAGTGCCAATTTAGGTGATTGTTCTCAGCCTTGTCGTTGGGAATTTGATGTAAACAGATATCATCTTAAGGCAGAAAGACATGAGGAAGAGCTAGAGTTAGTTGAAGAAAGACATGGTTCATATATCCTAAACTCTAAAGACTTGTGTTTGATAGAGTATTTAGATCAACTTGTTAAAGCGGGTATTACTAGTTTTAAAATTGAAGGAAGAGCTAAAAGCTCATATTACTTAGCTACCATTATCGCTATCTATAGGCAGGCTTTAGATAATATTTTAAGCAAAGATTTTAAAAAAATAGCTAAAAAACTATTAAAGGAGTTAACTGAAAAACTCGTTCATCGTGGTTATACTAGCGGTTTTCTTTTAGGCGATAAAGCGGATCAAAATATAGAAAATTCTCGACAATCAAGTAATTGGGAATATTGTGGGCAAATAAAAAGAATTGAAGATTCTAACAAGGAGTTAAAAGTATATTTTAAAGTTCATAATACTATTAAAGTTGGGGATAAGATAGAGATTATTGGTTTAAATTATGATATAATTAAGCTAGAATTGAAAGAGATGTTTTTATCTGAGAATAATGAAAGTATTTCAGAGGCCCATGGTGGTGGAGGGGCTAAAATTGTATATATTAAATTGAATAAGAAATATTTAAACACAATCTTTCCTTTAGCAGTGATAAGAAGATATAAAAAATAATATGATAGCCTATTTAAACGGAAAAATAATCTATAAATCAATCAACTATTTTCTAATTGAAGTAAATAATGTTGGTTATAAAGTATTTGCTTCAGAAAATTTTCTAAATGAAGTAAGTCTTGATAAACAACAAGAAAGCTATATTTCTCACCAAGTAAGAGAAGACAGTAGTGATCTTTATGGCTTTAAATCAATTAATGATTTAGAATTATTTGAAATGCTACTTTCTGTTTCAGGTGTGGGTCCAAAATCGGCTCTTGGTGTATTAAACATTGCCAGTGCAGATGATGTTAAAGAATCAATTTTAAGAGGTGATGCAAATCTTTTAACTAAAGTAGCAGGAATTGGTAAAAAAACCGCAGAAAGACTAGTATTAGAGCTCAAAAACAAAGTTCTTAAGCTTGAAGGAACAAGTAAAGAAAGTGTGGGAAATATTTCCCATGGTGCTGATGAAATAGATGCTCTTGTAAGTCTAGGTTATTCTGTAATTGAAGCCAGAGATGCTTTAAATAAAGTTGATAAAGATATTATAGATAGCGGTAAAAGAGTTAAAGAAGCTTTAAAAAATATAAAAAATTAATTTCCTTTAAATTAACCACATTTTATAAGGTGAGTCATTGACTCGCTTTTTTTTATTTATATTAATATCGGTATTGACAAATATAATAAAATGTGATAATGTGCCTTTACAAATATTTAAAAATATATTATAGTTACTGGTTAAATAATTCATATGAAAATAGCCTTAATTGGACACAAAGGAATACCAGCTAAAAGTGGTGGCGTTGATCGTCATGTAGAAACGTTAGCTTATCACCTTTCATTGAAAAATGAGACTGTTTTTTCATATAATCGTAAGGGATATTTTAAGGGAAGTGATAACAAGGAAATGAATGGTGTAAATATAATAAATATTTCCTATATTAACACTAAGAATCTAGCAGCTATTACTCATAGTTTTCTATCAGTTATTCATGCAATGAAAAGTTCGGTTGATGTAATTCATTTTCATGGAATTGGACCATCACTTTTAACTTGGATGCCAAAGATTTTTACTCCAAAAATTAAAGTAGTTTCAACTTTACATAGTTTTGATTACGGAAATGATAAGTGGGGAAGATTTGCTAAGTTTATGCTAAGACTTGGTGAGAAAACAATGTGTAAATATGCCGATGAAGTTATTGTTTTAACAAAATTGATGGCCGATTACTTAAAGGATAAATACGGACGTGAGACAAATATTATACCAAATGGTGCTTTTATCAAAGATATTAAAGGTTTTGGAAGTTTAGAGCAATTTAATATTAAACCACAAAAATATATAGTTTCTATTTCTCGTTTAATTAGATTAAAAGGAATACAATACTTAATTAAATCTTTTAAGGATTTAAAAGATAGTAGTTTAATTGATAGTGATTTAAAATTAGTAATCGTTGGAGATGGAGAATATCAAAAAGAATTAATAAAAATGGCCGATAATAGAGAAGATATTGTCTTTACCGGTAATCAAAGTGATAATACTTTAGCTGAGCTTTATGCTAATGCTAAATTATTTGTTCAATCATCAGAGATGGAGGGATTATCTTTATCACTACTTGAAGCTATGGCTTATGGGCTTCCTATTTTAGCTAGTAAAATACCGGCAAATATTGAAGCCGCTAGTGATACAGCTATTTATTTTCAAAGTAAAAGTATAAATGATTTAAAAAATAAATTACAAGAAGTATTAAATGATTATAATAAAACTTTAGAACTAGGAAGCTTGGCTAAAGAAAGAGCTAACAAGGTTTTCAATTGGGATAAGATAATTGATGATACTTTGTATTTATATAAGAAAAATAGTAAATAAAAAATATACTAAATAATTAAAATTATTTATTAATATAAAAATTGAACATTAAAAACTTAAAATGAAA
>JAQICS010000004.1 GCA_027858435.1 Patescibacteria group bacterium
TGCCATAGAATTATGAGTGAAAGTGCGCATAATTTTAGAGATTTAATGTGAATGATTAATTATCTCTAACAATTATGCCACTTTTTTTATCTTTTACCCACACTTATTAGTATAGAGCCCCACATTCTCTTTAGAGTGAGATACAATGATCTCCTCCCCGGGCTCCGGCCCGTTGACTCTAAAAAACCCCATTGCGTTCTACAATGGGGCTTTCATCTGGAGTTTCCTCTTGGGTTAATAAACCCTATTAATATAACTACTGCTAAAATAGTATTTTTTTCTCATATTATTTATTATCCGTCTATATTTTTAAACATAGGCATTCCACTATCAGAACTTACCGGAACATATATTGTACCTTCTCTTTCTTTTAGCTCGTTAATATAAAGATAATATAGATAATTTGGAGTTAAACTTTCGTTGATAATTGATTGAGCGTCTCTTTGTCCTTTGGCTTCAATTAATTTTCTTTCTTTTTCTTTTTCTTCTTTTTGCAGAATAAATTCATATTTTTGTGACTCTTGTTCCGCTTGTAATTTTTCTTGAATACTATTAGCTAAATTAGTTGGCAATTGAACATTTCTAAGCAAAACTTCTTCGGTAACAATGCCTCTGTCTTCTAATAAATTATTTAAGTCTTCATAAATACTAACAGTAGCCTGTTCTCTTTTTTCACTATAAATATCTTTAGAATTATAAGTGGCAATTACTTCACGAATAGTGCTTCTAATTACCGGACGAATAATTTTTTCCTCATAATTTAAGCCAACTTCTGTATAAATATCAGAAGCTTTTTCTTCTTGGAGGCGATATAGAACAGTAATATCTAAATCCACTTCTAAACCTTCCTTAGTTAAGGCGGAAATAGAATCTACACCTTTTTTATTCCCCTCATTTCCCGTAAAACTCATAGTATACTCTTGGGTTCTAATAGATGTCGTAGTTATCTTAGCTAAAGGATTGATAAGATGAAATCCTGAAGACACTTCTCTGTCTTTTACTTTACCAAATAAATGATAAATACCGGTTTGACCAGCTTCAACTACAACAATTGAAGAGAAAAATAGCCATATAACAACTATAGCTACTAAACCTAGAACAGAAAATTTTTTTATTTTCTTCAAGTCTTCTTGCTTGTTAACATTAATTGTATCCATATTTTTATTATTATTTATTTTAAATATATTTAAATTTAGTTTGTTGTTAGCTTTTAGAATATATAATATTCCGTATACTATAAGTAGTATAGTTAAAATACCACTAAATACTTGCCCAGCAATACTGCTAAGTAAAAAATAAGCTATAACTACAAACCAAAGATTTCTTTTGTTAAAAATTTTCATATTATTCATTTCCCTTAATTAACACTATTATCCAATATATCAATTAATAGCTATAGAAGCAATAGAAATTAGAATTAAACTTTTTAAAACATAAGAAAAACCCAATAATTTAATTTATTATATTCTATTTTACCCACAAAAAAAGCAGACATTTTCGTGTCAACTCTTTGGGGTACGGTTCGTATGTTAGCCTATTTATACTTGTTCCGCAGATTATATATTTTCAGAACTTTATAATATCTATCTATTGGTTAAAATTAGTATGACTAATTTGGAAAAATTTATTTACAAAAAAAATAACACGGAAACTTTAAATAATTTCCGTGTTTTATGTTTTTACGCACTGCATTTTAACAGGCGCTATCCAGAAAACCTATAATTCCATAGTCCTTCAGGGTTACGATAAAGGTGGCCGTCCAACCGATACGATTATCAGGTCCATCACCGTAAGGCTCAACTTTTAGTGCCGTTGGGTCAAATGTCTTGCCCACAATGTATTTACAATGTTCAACTAAACTATCACGGTCCTTAAGTGTAACCAAAGTTTTCATTGAAGCCTCAAGGCTTCCGCGGTACTCACGAAAATTCATAATAACCTCCTGTTTTAGTTTATATTGTTAGTAAATAACTCTTTTTAATATACAATCAATTATTTAATATAAAATCTATATTAAAAAAGTTTAGCACGAATACTATACTTTGTCAATTTGCTCCCGGGATTACATATTTTCCGAACTATTTAACATCTATCCAGCGGTTAGAAATAGTATGGTAAAACTAAAAAATATTGGGTGTTTAGGCAAATAAAAAAGGAAGTCTAATATTCAGACTTCCATTTAAAAAACTTTTTTGGTTTTAATTGTTTACTGCACTTACAACACCTTTTATATATTCGATATAATTCGAATCGGTCTGTTTAAATCTTTCATAAAATGGCGGTTTAACAGAAATTAAATCCCAGTGAGGCGTCATACAGTAGTTAAAAGAATACTTTAATTGTACAGTATCTCCAGACTGAACCCCGTTTTCACACACAAGCGTAATCGAACGATTATACAGCTCGTTGTTGCTGTTAAATCTGTTTGCATATGCTTCTGGATTTCTTTGTTGTAAGTCAACGTCAGTTTGTTCAGCTATTATATAAGCTGGCATCACGACATCAACTAATATTTGGGTTTTAGCCGATTCTATTTTTTGAGGTGGTTCTAATGAAACATTCCACTTACAAACAACAATAGTAATCATTCCTAATACTACTACAGTCAGGATTATTTTAACCCAATTCACTGTGCTAATTTTTTTCATTTCTATATTTTTTAAGGTTCAACAATCATTTTAACTATAAAAAAAGTATATCATAAGATATACTTTTTGTCAATAGAGCCAGAGTCGGATTCGAAAACGAAACCATGATTTTTAAATTTATTTAAATACTAGCTAAATTTTACTAGTATTACAAAATATTTTTAATTTCTAAGTTACCAGTTTTAGTCAGAAATAGCCTGCTTTTACCACTTTTACGGCATCATAGCGGCACCGCTTTTTGTATCGCTAACAATACAAGGGGGGGGGTGGTAAATGTTAATAAAAAACCCATCAAGTAAAAAAATACCTGATGGATTGTTTTCAACGAAATCATATTATTCAAGCATATAAACAGTGCCTTTATCACCAATGGCCATTAGATTACCATGAATGACTTCAAGCTCTCTAATCTTTTCTGGGCAAATAAACGCAGAATCAAAATTATTATTCTTAATAATAATTCCTCTTTCTGTTTTTATCCCATCTGAATAGAGATCATCAGTTTCTCCTGCAAAATAATAGTCGCCTTTAAATTTCTCTAATGTCCAAAAAGTTCCCCCTTTTTGATAAATCTCCAGAGGACCTTGAGCTATAAAATAATAACCAGAATGATTAGAGGCTACTTTTTCACCAAGACATACATCATTAATTAAAATAAATGAAGATGATTGCCACGTCAGTCCAGCGTCAAAAGAAGTAAATTCATATTCCATGCCTGTATTCCATAGACCAGATAAGACTATTTCTCCACCTTCCGCTTTGGCAAAAGTTAAATATATATCTGGATTTCTGGGAATTGGCTTAATTATATTATCCAGTTTCGCTAACGACTGAAAATAAACACCGTCAGAACTCCGGTATGAGCCATTCGCCTGGAATATGTACAACCAGTTCTCGTCAACAGTGACAACTTCTATCTGAGCCTTAAACCCAAGACTCCAATTAAGTGCGGCATCATCAGAATAATATAACCCATCCTTGCCGGCAATATACAGGCGCCCCCTAAAAAGTACAGGGAAAGGTCCATCGGAATAATCCGGAGTCAGATATCTTTCAGGGATCGATCTAATTTCCCAGTCCTTTAAATTTGCACTTGCATAGCAAACTGTTTGAGAAAAAATTAAGACCTGGTCTTTTTGGACCAATATTTTTTTCAGATTATCCTGAGAATTGAAATAAATTTTCTGCCAGTTTGTTCCGCTGGCTGGAGGGACAATTTCTGCTTCATACTTTTCGCAAGACATAGCAACTAGTACAAACATAGTACCTACAAATAAAAATGAGACTACTTTTTTCATGTTTTCCAAAATTTTATGATTAATACTTTGTTAAGGTTCTAAATACAAAATATGCTATTTTAGCATTAAATTAATTTATCATAATTATAGCTATTAGTCAATATAAATACTCTAGGCCTAGCCCGACTTAAAAGTAAATAACCAAAAATTTACAGCACCATAGCGGCGCCATTTCGCCTCAAAGTAGTGTTCTTGTTTTTATAGCTCCATGTCGTCAACCTTATCCGAACTGAAATATAAAAACTAAAAAACTTGAAAATATACAAAAATAGACAAAAGTAGAAGCCCAGCAGTAGCAATTTCTTTTACATATTTTATTCGAGATAAATATTTAGCTAAATAAATTACCAACACTAACTGAATTATTGTACTTATGTATATTCCTATAATTGAATAGACCTGATTTTTA
>JAQICS010000008.1 GCA_027858435.1 Patescibacteria group bacterium
ATTTCTAGAAAATTTAGGATATTATTTTTCATAGAAGAGTTTTGTTAATTTTTAGCTTATATTCACTAATATATTAACAAAATTCTTCTTTTTTATACACACTTTTCGACATAGAGCCTGTTTCCAAGGATACATTCAAACTTTTAGTGCAACACCAGTCATAAAGGTACTCTTTGTATTACAAAAAAACAGCCCTTTCGGACTGCCTTTGTTAGTGAGCGGGTAACGGGAATCGAACCCGTCTCTCGACCTTGGCAAGGTCGCATAATAACCACTATACGATACCCGCTTGTGTGCCGCGGGCGGGGATCGAACCCGCACTGTATTGCTACAACTGGATTTTAAGTCCAGCGCGTCTACCAGTTCCGCCACCGCGGCTCTATTTTGTTGTGGAGATGATGGGACTTGAACCCATGTCCAATCGGTTTTACTAAATACTTCTACAAAAATAGTTTAATTTAAATTTTTTAATTCTATTCATCTAAAATTAAACGAAAAGCGAATAAAACGATCTTTCAATTGAGTTTCAAATTTTTCTAGAAAGAATAAAAAAATTTTATCTCCATGAATATGACACCGAGCAGAAATTATGGAGACTCATAACAACTCGATGGTTACGGCACTATTTAGGCCATAACGGGAGCGAAACTTGGAACATTCCAAGAAAACGCTCTGGCAGTTTTGCCATTTGTGTTTTTTAATCAGTTTAACGTGATAATTAAGCACGTTTTGCATATTTAGAAAATAATCCAATTGTCGATGCCTGTCATCCCCGACAATAAAGCTTATCTATTCTGTTTTGTTAACGATCTCAGTCTTCTATCCATATCTCTCCTTTTTATGCTCTCTCTTTTGTCATATTTCTTCTTTCCGCGTGCAAGAGCAAATTCAAGCTTTAAAAAACTATGATTAGTATAGATTCTAAGTGGTATAAGTGTCAAGCCTTCAACTTGTTTCTTGCCAATTAGCCTATTAATTTCCGTTTTTTTTATCAATAACTTCCTTTCTCTTCTAGGATTATAGTCTGGTAGTGTACCAGCTCTTTTGTAAGGAGGGATAAGGCAGTTTATTAAATATAGTTCTGTTTTTCCATTCTTAGTTCTTACACTAATAAAACTGCCTTTTAAACTTCCTTGTCCGTCTCTTAACGATTTTACCTCATGACCAAAAAGCACTAGCCCTGCTTCGTACTTTTCAAGAATCTCATAATCAAAATTGGCTTTTTTATTTTGCGCTAGGGCTGACATAGTTCCACTCTTTTAGTTTGGCTAATACCTTTTCATTATTTAAAATGTTTTTAACATAACTTCTGTAACCTTCTTCATTAGTCATCTTTTCAACTTCAGGATTATCTTTATATTTTTCTTTAACCTCATCAATTTTGTCTTGTACTTCTTTATCGCTAACGTCGATGTTTTCAACTACCGCAATTTCTCTGATAATTAAAGCTGATTTAACTCTTTTAATAGCGTTTGGAGTCATTTCTAATGATAGCTCTTCTTTAGTCTTTTTAATGCTCTTTAAATAATCTTCAAACTTTCCTCCTTGACGAGCAATGTTTTGTTCAAGTTCAGCTAAAATGTTTTTAGTTTCACTTTCAATTAAAACATCTGGAATTTCACCAATCTTTGAATCATCAATTATCTTATTTAACATTTCAGATTCCATCTTTAATTCAACTTCTCTAAGTTTTTCTTGCTTAAGATTTTCAATTAAAGCTTTCTTTAAGTCTGATAGGTTTTTAAATTGCATCTCTTTAGCCATGTCATCATCTACCTTTGGAATGTTTCTTTGATATACTCCTTTAACTTTAACCTCAAAATTAGCTTTTTTACCAGCTAAGTTTTTTTGATGATGTTTTTCAGGATATACTAATTCAAAATTTAACTCATCTCCAGCTTTTGCACCAAGTATTTTTTTATCAAAACCTGGTAATAGGTAGTCTTTTCCTAAGATGATAGCTAAGTCTTTATGTTGACCATTTTCAATTGGTACATTACCAAGAGAAATTTTAATATCAACAGTTACTTTATCACCATCTTCAACTTCTTTTTCACTAAGTTCCTCAGTTGCTCTCATTTCCGCAAGGTCATTTAGAGTTTTTTCCACTTTTTTATCATCAACTTCAGCTTCTTCCTTTTCTAAACCTAAATCTTTATATTTACCTAATTCAATATCAGGTAGAAGAGATATGGTTACTTTAAATTCAAAAGGATTTTCAGGAGCAAGTTTAGTAACTTCTACACTTGGAGTTCCCACTGGTTTTAATTCATCACTGTTATCTAATATAATTTGATCAACAGTTTTGGAAACTGCAGATTGAGCAGCTTCTTCTAAAATACTCATTTCACCAACTTTTGATTTGATAACATCATAAGGAGCTTTTCCAGGTCTAAAACCTTCTATCTTTACTGTTTCAGATAGTTTTTTAGCCCCTTCTTCTAAGTATGGCTTAAATTCTTCTAAGCTTAGTGAGACACTAATCTCAATTTGTGATTTTTCTAATTTTTTCTTATCTACTTTCATAATTATTTTTTATTTAATTCAAGCGGGTACTCCCGCTTTATTTATTAACTAACTAATATTTAACATTTTCATAGCAACTATAACAATTTTATCTAAAAAAATCAACCAATAAAAAATGAGACAGAAATTGTTCCTGTCTCATTGATTTTCCTCAATTATAAGAGAAAAAATTGGTTTTCCTTATACCCAGTGACATCAATTTATCACCGGGGCTCATATTATCAACAATCATTTCCACTATTTCCGCCCATTCGCCGGCATATTGGAATTTACCAGTACGATGTACCTCAGCATCCTTTGGATACTTGTCACCATCGACGCGAAACTCGAATTTAATTTTCATTCTTTCCTTCTCGTTATCGTTTAAGCGGGCAAATTCACTGGAACTACAAATAATAATTATCCCCTTAACCGCAATGTGTTTAGGAAGGATTTTCTCGTCTATCAAATAAGCACCGGGAAGTTTGGCAAGAAATTTCATTAAATCATAGGCTGGGTCTCCATAACCTGGAGAATTTACTGAATCAATCACTCCAACTAACTCATCTAAAAAGGTCTTTCTCATCGTTTAATTATTTTTTTGTTGTTAATAAAATACTAATTTAGAACTTTATTATACATAATAATCAATATTTTGTCAAGTAAATAGTATTATAATAAGCTATTTGCTTGTTTTATCATAACAAAACAAAAGCCACTTATTTAAAATAAGTGGCTTTTTCTTTCATCTTTATTCACAATTTTTTCTTTCTAATTTAGTTAATACTAATTAAACAACTAGAATTAAACCAACAATTAGAAGGGCAACAATATTTAATACCTTAATCATTGGGTTAATAGCTGGACCAGCTGTGTCTTTATATGGATCACCAACTGTATCACCAGTAACTGCTGCTTTATGAGCCTCTGAACCTTTACCACCAAAAAATCCGGTTTCAATATATTTTTTTGCATTATCCCAAGCACCTCCACCGGAAGTCATTGAAATAGCTACAAAAATACCGGTGATGATAGAACCAACGAGTAATCCTCCTAAAGCTTCTATTCCATGGTTATTTCCAAATAAATTAAAACCAAAACCAACTAAAATTGGGACAACAATTGGAATTAAAGCTGGCAAAATCATTTCTTTAATAGCTGCTTTAGTAACAATATCTACAGTTCTTCCATAATTAGGTTTCTCAGTTCTATTCATAATTCCTGGTTTTTCCTTAAATTGAGCTCTTACATCAGAAACAACAGAACCAGCTGCTTTCCCTACTGCTTTCATAGCCATTGCTCCAAAAAGATATGGAAGAAGACCGCCAATAAACAATCCAGCTAATACAAATGGGTTATTAATTAAAAACTCAATATTTCCTCCAAGATCAGTTATTTTATAAGTAAAATCTGCAAACAAAACAAGAGCGGCTAGAGCAGCTGAACCAATTGCATAACCTTTAGTTACTGCTTTAGTTGTATTACCAACAGCATCTAAATCATCTGTTATTTTTCTAACATCTTCTCCAAGTTCTGACATTTCAGCAATACCACCAGCATTATCAGTAATTGGTCCATAAGCATCAATAGTAACAATGATTCCGGCCATTGAAAGCATAGCCATAGCTGCAATTGCAATTCCGTATAAACCTGCCAATGAGAAAGCTCCAATCATAGCAGCTACAATAACGATAACTGGCCAAGCAGTTGATCTCATAGATACTGCTAAACCAGAAATAATATTTGTACCATGACCAGTACTTGAAGCTTCAGCTATTTCTTTAACCGGCTTAAAAGCGGTTGAAGTATAATACTCAGTAATAACCACAAGCAATGCAGTTACCACTAAACCAATTAAACTTGATAAATAGATATTTGTAACTAAAGCTGGGTCAGTAATAAATATTTTAGCAATAGGATAAAAAGCAATACCTGCTAAAACACCAGCAGCAATTAAACCTTTATACAAAGCTTTCATAATATTTTTCTTTTTTCCTAAACGGATAAAGAAAATTCCGACAATTGAAGCAATAATTGAAGCTGCTCCTAAAACTAGAGGGAATAAAACAATACTACTTAAATCAATATTTGGATTTGTAGCAAAAACAAGAGAACCTAATATCATAGCGGCAATTGAAGTAACTGCATATGTTTCAAAAAGATCAGCGGCCATACCAGCACAATCACCAACATTATCACCAACATTATCAGCAATAACCGCAGGATTTCTTGGGTCATCCTCAGGAATTGAAGCTTCAACTTTACCAACTAAATCAGCACCAACATCAGCTGCTTTAGTATATATACCACCACCTAAACGAGCAAAGATTGAAATTAATGAACCACCAAAAGCAAAACCAATTAAAGCATGAAGGTCACCAGTTAAAAAATAAAAACCGGCTGTTCCAATAAGAGCAAGCCCTACTACTAACATACCAGTAACACTTCCTCCTCTAACAGCCACATTTAATGCTTTTTGAAGTCCTTCTCTAGCAGCTTCAGTAGTTCTAACGTTAGCTCTAACAGAAACATACATTCCAATATAACCAGTTAAAGCAGAAAATATTGCACCGATTAGAAAAGCTAAAGCTGTATTCCAATCTAATATAAAACCAATAATTAAGAAAAGAACAACAGCAACCATTCCTACAGCTCTATACTGTCTGTTTAAAAAGGCTTTAGCCCCATCTTGAATAGCTTTTGCTATTTCTTTCATTTTTTCATTGCCTTCTGGCAATCTAAGAATAGAAGCAATCATAATGCCACCATAAATAATAGCAGCAACTGCGCTTCCCAAAATCAGAAAATTGATTAGCATAGTTTTTTTTAATTAATTTTTATATTTTTTATTTATATTATTTTTTTTCTTTCTCGACTTTCTTTTTATCCTCTTCTTCAGTGTTTTCTTCTTCCTCTTCATCAACAGAATTTTCTTCATCTTCTTTGTCATCTTCTTTGTCATCTTCTTCATCTTCTTCAACTTCTTCTTTTTTATCTTCCTCTTTCTCTTCTTTAACTTCCCCCTTCTTTTCTTCAGTAGCTTCATCATTGTTTTCTTCTTTAACCTCTTCTTCTTCATCTTCTTCTTTTGTTTTATCAACGATTAAATTTCCATCTTCTTCACTACCAATAATTTTCTTTTCTTCACCTTCTTCATTTTCTTCAATTATATCTATCTTCCAACCAGTTAAACGAGCAGCCAAACGAACGTTTTGTCCTGATTTACCAATAGCTAATGATAGTTTATCTGAAGCTACTTTTACACTAGCTTTATGTTCTTCTTCATCTAAATCAATTGAAATAGCTTTAGCTGGAGAAAGAGCATTAGCGATAAACTTAACTGGATCTTCATCAAATTCAATGATATCAATTTTTTCTCCTCCTAATTCGCTGATGATAGTTTGCACACGAGAACCTCTTTGTCCAACACATGAACCAACTGGATCAATATTCTCTTCTTCAGTCCAAATAGCTACCTTTGAACGAGAACCAGCTTCACGAGCAACCGCTTTTATTTCTACTAATCCATTTGAAATTTCTGGAATTTCTAAATAGAAAACTTTTTTTAAAATTTCTTCACTTCTTCTAGATAGTATAACCTCAGGTCCTTTATGTCCTTCTCTTACTTCTTTGATGAAGAATTTATATCTATCGTTTGGATTGTATCTTTCTGTATAAATTTGTTCCTCAGCTGGAAGTAGTCCAATTGTTTTACCAAGATCTACAAAAACAAGTCTTCCTTCACGTCTTTGAACAACACCAGAGACAACTTCATTTTCTTTGTCTTTAAATTCAGATAGAATCATATCTCTTTCCATTTCTCTGATTTTTTGTATAATTACTTGTTTAGCAGTTTGAGCTGCCATTCTTCCATAACTTTCAGGAATTGGAAGATCAAGCATTAATTCATCACCGACCTTAGCATCATGTTTAAAAATTAAAGCTTCTTTTAATTGAATATCAGTTTTAGGATTAAATTTCTTTTTTTCTTCTTCCTCACCTTCTTCTTCACTTTTTTCTCCTTTTTCTTCTTTCTTTTCTTTTTCTTCTCTTTTCTTTTCCTCCTCTTCTTTTTGTTTTTTATGAGCTGCCTCAGGATTTTGAAGATTATTTAACATCTCTTCCTCTTCTTCAGCTGATAAGTTGTCTACAATGTTTTTAACATCATAAACCTTAGTTTCTCCAGTGTCTGGATTAAACTTTACTTTTATGTTTTGATTTTTTTCACCATAGTCTTTACGATAAGCGGCTGCTAAAGCGGTTTCCACTGCCTCAATAACTAAATTATACTCCAGTCCCTTTTCTTCGCAAAGCATTTTTATGGCTGAGCTAATTTCTGACATATTATTTTTTTAATTAATAATTAATCTAAAGAAAAAGCTAATTGTAATTACAACTAGCTTTATGGTTATATTCTATTACTTTTTGGATTATTTGTCAAAATTAATAGACATATTCAGTATAATTAACAGAGTCATTAGCTACAGCACTGAACATTATAATTAAATATCTGGTAAATACCCAAGCAGATAATACGATTGCTAAGCCAATTACTGCGTTTATTAACAACTTTTTAGATTTACCTACTTTTTCTTCATTACCACCAGATGTCATCCATTGAAAACCAGCATAAAGAACTAATACTAAAAATATTAAACTAAGAAATGTAAGTCCGAGTTCGATAAACTTTAAAACTGTAACTCTAATATCTTCAGGATTTTCTCCTCCATACATATCGCCCACCTCATCAAATCCAACTTGGTTATCAATCAAGCTTTGTGCTTGAACATCTGATACTTGAGGAGTAGCTACAAAAATTAAAGAGGCGGTAAAAACTAGAATGATAAAGGATAATATTTTCTTTTTAGTAATATTCATAAATATGATATAATTTTTTATATAACTATTATATAAAAATATTACTTTAAACACAAGGAAATGAGTTTAGGAAAAAAAGTTGCTCACAATACATTAGCGCAAATTATTGGAAAATTCTTATCTACAGCAATTGGTCTTTTATCACTGGCAATAATGACCCGTTATTTAGGTACTGATGGTTTTGGTAAATATACTACAATTGTTACCTTTTTAAGCTTTTTTGCTGTTTTTGCTGATTTTGGCCTTACCCTTATCACTGTTCAGCTAATTAGTGATAAGAAAAGAAATGAAAAAAAGATACTAAACAATCTTTTTGCCTTCCGCTTTGTTTCAATTATCACCTTATTAGCTATTGCTCCTTTGGTTTCTCTTTTATTTCCCTATGGAGGAGATATTAGAATTGGAATATTAATTGCCTTACTTGCTTTTGTTTTTCCTGCTCTAAATCAAATTATAGTGGGACTTTTACAAAAGAAGTTAAGTATGCACAAAGATGCAATTTCAGAAAATATTGGACGAATCGCTCTTCTTATTGGTGTAATTTTAATGAAAAAGTTTGACTACGGTTTATATGGAATGCTTTTTGTAACCTCAGTTGCAGCCGGATTCAATTTTCTTTCTCATTATATATATTCTCTTAAATATGCTGTTATTAAATTTGAATGGGATTTTTCATTATGGAAAAGTATAATTAAGAAATCTTGGCCACTAGCTTTAACTATTGTTCTAAATTTAATTTATTTAAAAGCTGACACCTTAGTTCTTTCAGTTTTTAAAAGTGCTGATGAAGTTGGTTTATATGGAGCGACCTATAGGATAATTGATGTTTTAACTACAATTCCTTTTATGTTTGCTGGGATAATTTTACCAATTATTACAGCCGCTTGGTTAGAAAAAAGAAAAGATTATTTCAAAAAGGTCTTACAAAAATCATTAGATTTTATGATTATTGCCTTTATCCCTTTGGTAATTGGTACCCAATTTATTGCCAAAGAAATTATGGTAATGATGGCTGGCTCAGAATTTGCCCAATCTGGTCAAATACTTAAAATATTAATATTTTCTCTAGCTGCTATATTTATTGGTACTATGTTCTCTCATGCGGTTATTGCTCTTGATAAGCAAAAGAAAATGATTGGTTTCTATGTTTTCACCAGTATCACCTCTCTTGCTGCCTACCTATATTTTGTCCCTAAGTATTCATACTTTGGAGCAGCTAGTGTAACAATTTATAGTGAAATACTAATTGCTATTTTTTCTGCCTATTGTGTTTCAAAGTATAGCAAGTTTAAACTAAGGTGGAATACCGCTTTTAAATCTCTTTTAGCTGGACTAACTATGGCTTTTGTTCTATATTTAATTAACCAAAATCTAGCTGAAACTATACTTGATAAAACAACAATTATTGGCCTTATCCTAACTGTCCTAATCGCTGGCATTGTTTATCTTCTTATGTTATATTTGTTAGGAGCCGTAAGCAAAAAGGATATAGACATGATTGTTAAAAAACAAAATAAATCAGGTACTCAAGCCTTTGGTAGAGGACAAAAAAATTAAAAAAACAAAAAATATGAATATAGAAATAATATTTGAAAATGAAAACTGCTTGATTATTAACAAACCAGCTGGATTAGCGGTTCACGGGGGTGGAAACATTACAGATGCTACATTATCTGATTGGTTAAAAGAAAAATATGAAGATATAAAGGATGTTGGTGAAGACCCTAAAAGACCAGGTATTGTTCATCGACTGGATAAAGATGTTAGTGGTTTAATGGTTATTGCTAAAAATCAAAAAAGTTTTAATAGCTTAAAAAACCAATTTAAAAATAGAGAAGTTTTAAAAGAATACTCAGCCCTTGTTCACGGAGTTATTGATAAGGATTATGACACAATTGATTTTCCTATTAAAAGATCAAAGGATGGCTACAAAATGGCTGCTATTCCTAAAAACACTGAAGATCTTTTAACTAGAAGACAGCCTAAAAGTAGGGACAAAGGAAATATTGAAGCTTTCTTTAAATCAAAAGACGCTATAACTGAATTTGAAGTGATAAAAAGATTTGTAAACTTTTCTTTTCTTAAGGTAAAAATTAAAACTGGTAGAACTCACCAAATTAGAGTTCATATGCACTCATATGGACATCCTTTAGTAGGAGACCCTTTGTATTTCACAAAAAAAACAAGAGTAAAGAATGAAAAGTTAGGACTAGAAAGAATTTTCCTATACTCAGATAAACTCTCTTTTAAAGATTTAGATAATTCAACCCTAGAATTTACACTTGATATGCCAGAAACCCTAAAAACCATGATGCCAAAAAATTAATACTAATTTTGACATTAATTAGCCTTTAAATTATAATAGACCCATAATAAATATTTAATAAATTAAAAAAAATATGAACAAAAAAATGAAAAAGTTTTTTGGAAGTAAACAGTTTACTTCTCGTATCCTGCCGATAATTTTAATAATTATCTTAGCAGCAATTGCCTATTTATCTTTTGCCTCATCTGATGAAACAATAGATGAAAACGAAGCAAAAATTAAGTCAGAAAGGTTTGTTAACGATTTCTTAATAGAAAATGGAAAAGCAACCGTTAAAAGCGTTGAAAAAGAATATGGACTATATAAACTAAAAATAGATACTGGTTCTGGAGAATTAGTTGATTCATATATCACAAAAGATGGTAAATTTTTCTTCCCACAAGCTTTAAATATTAAAGAAATTTATGGTGGAGAAGAAAATGGAGCACCTGCCGGTCAACAACAAGAAGCGGTAACTGAGGTAAGTGTAAAAAGTGATAAACCACAAGTTGAACTATTTGTTATGAGTCACTGCCCATTTGGTACTCAAATGGAAAAAGCAGCTATACCAGCTGTAGAAACTTTAAGTGATTCAATTGATTTTGACATTAAATTCAATTCCTATGCTATGCATGGTGAAAAAGAATTAAATGAAGAAATGCTACAATATTGTTTAATGGAAGAACAAGAGGATGTTTATATGGATTATCTTAATTGCTTCTTAACTGATAGTGACAGTGAAAGATGTTTAGCTGAAATAAATGTTACTAAAGATTCACTAGATAGTTGTATTACACAAATTGATGAAGAATATAGTATTACTAGTGATTATGAAAACAAAGTAAATTACCAAGGATCTTATCCTGGATTTGGAATACATACCGCTGACAATCAAAAGTACGGAGTTGCAGGATCACCAACACTTGTAATTAATGGCCAAACTGTTAAAGCTAACAGAACTCCAGCAGCAGTACTTGATGTAATTTGTTCAGCTTTTACAACTCAACCAGAAGCTTGTAAAGCTAATATATCAACTGCTTCACCAGCAGCTGGATTTGGAACTGAAACAACAAGCGCAAGCGCTTCAGAAGCTGCTTGTAACTAAAATAATTTAAAACTATAACAGTTTAAATTAAGAAAACAATTAGAGAAAAACAGAATACAAAAAACGCTTCATTAAATTGAAGCGTTTTTTTATGTAGTATTTTATTTTTCTATTTTTTCTACTTTTAATTAATAAGAAAAAATAAATTTAAAAGTATTTTAAACAACTATCTTTTAAATACTATAGATAAGCAGTAATATCTGCTTTTAGTGAACTCTTGTCTTTCATGCCAATAAAGTCAGCCATTACTTTACCATCTTTGAAGAGTTTCATGTTTGGAATTGATTGTATTTGGTATTTAGCTGCTAAATCTTGATTTTCAGATTCTTCAGTGTTTAATTTCACAATCTTTATTTTCCCCTCCATTTCTTCAGCTAATTCATCTAGTATTGGAGCCATCATTTTACAAGGCATACACCATGAGGCCCAAAAATCTACTAAAACTGGCATCTCACTTTTTAAAACTTCTTCTTCAAAGTTACTGTTGTCTATATCTTTTGCATTTGACATATTTTTTAAGTTAATTATTAATATAACTATTATATCACTTTTTAAGGATTAGCCAAAAATTATACTTGTCTTTATAGCAACTCTCCATCTCTAATCCACTTTTTTTTCCAATCTCCAATAATTCAGATTTAGAAAATGCGTGATAGAATCTTTGGCTAATTTCTTCTCCTTGATTGTTTTTCCATGGGAAAAGAAGGTCATTTTTTTCTAAGCCATTAAATGAAAAAATATTTTTAATTCTATTTCTAAAAACTATTTTCCTATATTTTTTTCCTTCTAAAATATTCCAGGTACTTAAAATAATTTTCCCATCTTTATTTAATTTTTTAGATAATTCTTTAATTACTTTAATTCTATTTTCTTTTCCTGGTACATGAATAATTACCGCAATTAAAAAAATGAAGTCATAGTAGTTATCTTTTATTTCTTCTAAATTAAAGATATCTAAATTTTTAAAACTAAAATCTTTATAGTTTTCTCTAGCTAATTTTAGAAGTTCTTCACTATTATCAAAGCCTAAGTATTCAATGTCTTTATCCTTTAATGCCTCAAGAAGTCTTCCGTTTCCGCATCCAGCATCTAAAACTTTAGATTTATCAAAAACTTGTTTTGATAGGTTTTCAAGTTCTGGCCAAATATATTTTTTTCTAGTTAAATTAAAATCTTTAGCTATTTCTTGATAGTTATCTTTTACAACTTTTCTTAATTTTTTAACATTTTTGTTTTTCATTTAACTAAGGTATGTTTTATTTCTATAATCTTCTTTGCCCTGACTTTTATTTCTTTTAATTCTTAAGCAAGAATCACATTTTAAACAAGGTTTACCATTGTGATCACCAAAATATTTTAAAATATATAGTTGACGACAATCAAGAGAGTATACGTAGTTTTCCATTTCATCTAATTTTTCATAAGCACGATTTGCTTTTTCTTCTAAAGCTTTGTAGTCAATTTCAATATCACTTGGTTCAACAATTTTTAATATCCTTATCTCTGATCCCCTAAATGGAGGCTTGTATTCAAATAGGTCGTTTTCTGCCATTTTTTTTACCGCTCTTAAAACCGCTTCTTTTTTAGTGTTTAAAACAACAGCTACTTCTTCAGGATTAAAGTCCCATCCTTTTTCTACTTCCTGTCTATATTTATCTGCTAAAATTTCAGCTACTTTCAATTGACTTTTAGCTCTTTTAGAAATTGAAGAAAAAACTTCATCCCAAGACTTAATTAATTTCAAATATGAACTACTACTTTTTTCTTTAGGTCGACTAATATAGCCGTGTTTTTCCAGTATTTTAAGGGTAGTTCCAATTGCCATGTCTGGAGTTGAGTTACTTAAGTTTTGACTAATTTCTGAGTATGTTAAAAGAAGTGATTCATTAGGGTCAATTAATTCTTCGGCTTTACTAATTAGGAAGTCGTATACTTCAACAATTGTATTCGGGTTAGGATTATCACCTTTAATGAAAAATTCTCTTAAATATCTGTCTTGTTGGTTATAGAAAAGAAGACAATAGCTATCTTTTCCATCTCTTCCCGCTCTTCCAGCTTCTTGGTAATATGCCTCAATTGTACCAGGTAAGTCGTTATGAATTACAAATCTAATATTTTTCTTGTTAATTCCTAAACCAAAAGCATTAGTGGCGATAACTACTTGAGCTTCGCCTTCGATAAATTGGTTTTGCACCCAATCACGACTACTAGCATCCATGCCAGCGTGATAGGCAACTGCTTTTATATCATTTTCTAGTAATTTCTCTAATAATTCATCAGCTTTATTTCTAGTTCCAACGTAAATTATACCAGAGCCAATATCGGGATTAGTAATTAAAAAGTTTAAAATATTTTCAGTTTTCTGACTATTAGAACTAGGAATAGCAGCAAATTGTAAATTAGGTCTAGAAAAACCAGTTAAGACTGTTTCATAATCTTTAAAATTAAGTTGTCTGGCAATATCTTTTCTAACCTCTGGAGTGGCGGTAGCAGTTAGAGCAACTGTAGTTGGTAAACCACATAATTTAATTGCTTCTTTTAATCTTAAAAAACTTGGCCTAAAGTCGTGACCCCATTGGCTAATACAATGCGCTTCATCAATTGCAAAAAGAGATACTTCGATATTTTTTAAATCAAATATAAAGTTTTTATTGTAAAATCTTTCTGGTGCAATATATATCAGTTTATAAATCCCTTCTTTTGCTTTTCTTAATCTTTCTCTTGACTCATCTGGACTTATTGAAGAGTTAATAAAAGTGGCTGGAATGCCCACCTTTTGTAAAGAATCGACTTGATCTTTCATTAAAGCGATAAGCGGAGATATAACAATAGTTATGCCATCAAGTATTAGGGCTGGTAGTTGATATATCATTGATTTTCCTCCTCCAGTTGGCAAAACAACTACAGTATTTTGTTTTTTTAAAATACTATCAATTGCTTTTTCTTGACCAGGCAAAAAAGACCCATAACCAAAATGGATCTTTAATAACTCTTTTAATTTTTCAAATTTATTATTTAACCTTAATCATCAATTTCGATTTTCGTTTTTTAAATTTTTAATACGTTTTCTAGAAGAAATGCAATTGTCATTGGTCCAATTCCTCCAGGAACTGGTGTTATATATGAGGCTTTATCTTTTACACTTTCCATATCAACATCTCCTAAAACCTTTTTTCCTTTTTTAACTGTACTAATATCAATTAAAACTGCATCTTTTTTTATATCCTCTTTTTTAATTGAATGTGGCTTAGCAATGGCAGAGATTATAATATCAGCTTGATTGGATTCTTCTTTGTCTACAAATTCAGAAAATCCTAAAGTTTTTACAAACTCTCTTAACTCATCACCAAAAACATCCGAGTTATACATTAAACAAACCTTTTTATCAAGTGGATCAATTGCACTTTCAGCTAAAGAATTTCTAACTGCTAGTAGTACTGGAGATATTATATATTCAGGTCTATCTGGATGAAAACCATCAACATCTTTATTTGGATCAACTGCTTCAATTATTTTATCAGTATTAAACTTAGCTGGTAGGGGTAGTTGAACCAGTATACCATCAATAAGATGATCATTATTTAAAAAATCTATAACATCCAATAATTCCTCTTCACTAACATTATTATCAAAACGATAAACGTGAGTATCAATTCCGACTTTTTTACTTTCTCTTTCTTTTAGAGAAACATAAAGACTAGAGTCATCTCTTCCTTCAACGATAATAATAGCTAAATTAGGTCTTTCTCCGTTTAGTTTAAATACTTCTAATGCTATTTTATCTTTTATTCTCTCAGCTATTTGTCTTCCGTCTATTAAATTCATTTGTTTAATTATTACTTATTACTGGGTATAGGAAAAATTCTTCCTATTTCCTTTACTTCTTTTTTTAATATATCCATTTTATCCTCATTTTCGTAATGTAAAAAAGCATCATTTATTATCTCTACAACATCTTCAGCTTCTTTTTCCTTAATTCCCCTTGTTGTTATAGCAGCACTACCAAGTCTAAGACCTGATGGTTTAAAAGGAGGATTGGTATCGTTTGGAATAGTTGAACGAGAAACAGAAATTCCAATTTTTTCTAATATCTTTTCCGCTTCTTTACCATTTAAGTTTTTATTACGTAAATCTAAGACGAATAAATGGTTGTCAGTTCCTCCACTTATCACTTTATAGCCTAAGCTGATAAACTTATCAGCCATTACTTTAGCGTTTAAAATAACCTGCTTAGAATAGCTAATAAACTCATCTGATAATGCTTCCTTGAAGCAAACTGCCTTAGCAGCGGTTATATGATCATGTGGGCCACCTTGCATTCCTGGAAATACTGCTCTATCAACTTGTTTAGCATATTTTTCCTTACACATTATAATTGCTCCTCTTGGACCTCTTAATGTTTTATGAGTTGTAGTTGAAACCACATCAAATATTTCTACTGGATTTGATACTTGTTTAGCTGCTACTAATCCAGCAATATGAGCAATATCAGCAAAAGTATAAGCTCCTACTTCATCGGCTATTTCTTGAAACTGTTTCCAATCAACTTCTCTTGAATAGGCACTAAAACCAGCAACAATCATTTTAGGTTTTTCAGATTTTGCAATTTCTCTAACTTTTTCCATGTCAATAATTCCACTCTCAGTATTTACTTCATATTGAACAAAATTATATAATCTTCCAGAAAAATTTACTTTATGACCATGAGACAAATGTCCACCATGATCAAGTTTTAAGCCCAATACCTTATCTCCGGGTTCTAAAAAGGCCATGTAAACAGCGGCATTAGCTGGTGAACCAGATAATGGTTGAACATTAACGTGTTCTGCTTCAAATAATTCTTCCGCTCTTGAAATTGCTAAACTCTCTAATTCATCAATATGTAAATTACCCCCATAATATCTTTTACCGGGATATCCTTCACTGTATTTATTGGCAAAAACAGTTGACATTGCTTCTAAGACACTGGGTGAAATATAGTTTTCTGAAGCTATTAATTCCAACTCTTCATTTTGTCTTTTTTCCTCTTTTTCCAAGATATTATAGACTTCAGCGTCTTTTTCTTTGAGATTTTTATAATCCATATTTTTATTTAAAATACAATCACATCTTAATTTATCGACCCTTTTTTGTCAAAACCTTAAACATGTATGTATTTTTTAGTTTATAAGAAAATTTTCGATAATAACCCCTTACTCCAACACCGGAAATAATTGCAATACTATTTGCTTTTTCTGATTTAGCTATCTCTTCAGCTTTTTTAATTAATTTTTTTCCAATTCCACTGTGTTGCACTTTTTTTAACTTATTCCCAACTGGAATTAACTCTCCGTAGACATGAAGTTCTCTTATCATAGCTTGAGAAATTGGACCATTTTTATCAATTCTTAAACGACAAAAACCAAATAAAATTTTTCCGTCTAAACTATCTACGCTGATAAAATATTCATCACCATTAGCTGCTCTATATTTTTCAATATTGATTTGGTATTTATCTATTTTTTTATCATGAGCTTCACGACATCTAATACATTCACATTTAGCTCCCTTATCTTTCATTATTTGTCTTAAATTAGTGATTTTATTACCAGCTACAATTGATTCTCCAGGAATATCTCTAATTAATCTTATAATCCTTACATAACGAGGAACTTTTTCTTTACATTTTATAATTAAATCTTGTAATACCTTATCTGAATATGGCTTATATTTTCCTTCTTTATACCAATCATATAATAGACTACCTTTAGTAACAACGGTTGGATAAAATTTAATTTGATCCGGTTGAAAATCTTCACTAGAAAATACTTCCTTAAACATTTCAAAATCTTTTTTAGCGGTTGCGCCAGGTAATCCAGGCATTAAATGATAGGTTACTTTAAAACCATATTTTCTTAAAAGACTAGTTGCTTTAATGGTTTCTTTAACTCCATGACCACGATTACTAATATTGAGTATTTTATCATCAATTGCTTGAACCCCAATCTCTACCCTAGTACATCCTAGCTTTCTCATCTCTATTATTTCTTCTTCATTAATATAATCAGGTCTTGTCTCTAAAGTTAAACCAATTATCTTATACTTAGCTTTTTCATTTCTTTTTTGTTCTTTTAATAGCTCTTTTTCTAAAGTTTTAAAAGAAGTATTTTCTGAAAATGCTTGTTTAAAGTCATATTCAAAAAATTTAAAATTATTTTCTATATTTCTTTCAGAACTATTTATTATTTTTTTCTTTAATCTATTAAAATCATTAGCTGCCTTAAAACAGTTTAAAATATAGAAATATTTATACTTTTTTGGTAAATAACTCCAAGTTCCACCAATTACAATAATTTCAATTTTATTGGGATTATGACCATTGCTTTCTAGAGCTTTTAACCTTAGTACAGTTTGCGTATATGGATTGTAATCACATCTAATTGCTCTCATAACCGCCGGCTCATTAGAAAGATAGCTAACAGGAACATCTTCACTTTCTCTGGGGCAATATGCACAATTACCAGGACATTCATAGGGTTTAGTTAAAACAGCTACTGGGGCAACGCCTGACATTGTTCTAATTGATTTCTTTCTAAGAATCTTTTCTAAGCCTAAATCAGCTTTTATTTCTTTTTTTGAAATAAGCTCATTGTATGCTTTTAAAAGATTAGCGTTGGTAATTGATTTAAGTTTGTATTTTTTACAATATTTACGCTTAGCTGCATCAAGATCTTCCCGAGTCTTAATTTTATTTATATAATTTTTTATTAATTCTTTTATTGATTCTTCCATAAAATTGTCATATACTATTTATATAATTTAATTTTAACAGTATAATATGAAATTGTATAATTTTTTTAAAAAATTTAGCCTATTATCTTTATTTTTATTAGCTTCTTTTTTGTTAGTTAACATATTACCAGTTAAGGCTGCTTCTGAGGGTATAAATATATCTCAGAAACTAGAAGTAGAAGAAGATCAAATAATTGAAGGAAATGTTTATTCAACTTCCCAAGATGTAGTTGTTAACGGAGTAATAGTTGGTGATTTAATTGCAATTTCAAATAATATTACTATTAATGGAGATATTTCTGGTGATTTAATAGCAGTAGCTACTAATATTAATATTAATGGAACAATAAATGGAAATTTAAGAGTAGCGGCCGAGAATATAAATATTAGTGGTAAGGTTAATAGAAATATTACTTCATTATCTACAAATATTAACTTAGAAGATAAATCTTTTGTAGGCTGGGATTTATTGTCTTTATCTGAAAAATCTACTTTATCAGGAAGTGTTAATGGTAATTTAAATATCTATTCTAACAACACTAATATATCAGGTGATATTTCTAAAGATGCTAATATCACGTTTATAAATGAAGAGGGTTCTTTAAATATTGATGAAAAAGCACAAATTGGCGGAAATTTAAAATATAAATATTTTAAAGAAAACACTTTAAAAAACCAGGGTTTAATTAATGGAGAAATATTTAAAGAAATTAAAACAAACAATAGATCTGTTTTTCTTTCTTGGTTTTTAAAAAAATTATTTTTAATTTTTGCAGCTTTAGCTATTGGTTTAGTGTTAATTTATTTATTTAAAAATTTCTCATCTTCTTATTTAGATGACATAAAGAAAGAGTTTCCAGATGCAATATTATACGGTGCAATTGCTTTTTTTGCAACACCAATAGCTATTATACTTTTACTATTTACACTTATTGGAATCCCTTTGTCTTTAATTATTCTTCTTGTATTTCTTACAGCTATTTGTATAGCTAAGATAATAACTGCTCTTTTTCTTGGTAGGATTATTTATAAAAAAATATTTAAATTTGAAAATATTAAAAATATCTGGCCTTTAATTACTGGTGTTTTCATTTTATGGTTTTCATTTTCTATACCCTATGTTGGTAGAATGATTTCCTTTATATCAATAATTATAGGTTTAGGTTTAATAATAAACTATGTTAAAAATAAATCCAAAAATATTTAAATCCTACGATATAAGAGGAATTTACGGTCAAGATTTTGATAATGATTTAGCTAGTAAGCTAGGTATGGCTTTTGTTTCTCTTAGACGTCAAGATGGTGATTGTGATAAAAACAAGCCTCTTACCATCGCTGTTTCCTCTGATATGAGAATATCTTCACCTGCTCTTAAAACCTGTTTGATTAGAGGTTTAACTGAAGCTGGCGCTAATGTAGTTGACTTAGGATTACAAGCTACACCAACACTATATTTTGCTGTAGGAAAATATGAATATGATGGGGGGATTATGATATCTGCTTCCCATAACCCAAAAGATTGGAATGGTTTTAAACTGGTAAGAAAAATGGGTATCCCTGTTAGTGGTGAAACTGGTATTAGTTATTTAAAAGATAAAATTATTGAAAATCATTTTTTTCCAGTACCAAAAGATGAAATTGGTAAATCTCAGGAAAATCCTTCAGTATTAAGTGATTCAATTAGATATGCTCTTTCTGTAGCTCCAAGTGATAATATAGGTGATCTTAAAATTGTAATTGATACTGCCAATGGAATGTCTATTGTTTATTTAAAAGAATTAATTAAAAAAATATCTATTAATCCCATTACTTTAAACTTTACCTTAAATGGTAATTTTCCTGCTCATGAAGCTGATCCACTAAAGACTGAGAATTTAGATCAACTAAAGAAAGCTATATTTGATAATCGGGCTGATTTAGGTATAGCTACCGATGGGGATGGGGATAGGATATTTTTTGTAGATAACAATGGTGAGGTTGTTGATCCGGCAATATTGCGCGGTTTACTAGCTAAACTGTTTCTTAAAGATAATCCGGGCGCTAAAATTGGCTATGACGTTAGACCTGGAAAAATAACAGTTGATATAATTAAAGAAAATGGTGGTATTCCAGTTATGACAAAAGTGGGGCATTCTTTAATTAAAGAACAAATGATTAAAGAAGATATATATTTTGCTGGAGAATCATCAGGTCATTTCTATTTCAATGGAAAATATGGTTGCTTTGAATATCCAGAAATTACTATTTTAAAATTTATAACCGCTATATCAAAGTCTGGAAAAAAAGTATCGGAGTTTTTAAAACCATATAAAAAATACTATAATTCTGGAGAGATAAATAAAGAAGTAAAAAACAAAGAAGAAGTTTTTTCAAGAATAAAAGAAAAATATAGTGATGGTGAAATAACTGAACTTGATGGAGTATCAGTTGAATATGAAAACTACTGGTTTAATGTAAGAGCATCAAATACTGAAGCCAAAATGAGATTAAACCTTGAAGGAATAAGTCCTGAAATTGTTGAAGAAAAAAAGAATGAAATTATATCTTTAATTTATTAAATAATTATTTAATTAAATTAAAAAGGAATATAAGAATATTAAAAACGAATATTAGCTCAATGAAAAACACCTCTTAATAGGTGTTTTTCTTATAATTTAATTTTATATACTACTCATTCTTATTTGAATATATTTGTTTTGATTTACTAGTTATAACTAGAATTGTTAAAACTGCAATATAGGATGATACAACTGGATTGGGAATTTGATAATCTTTTTTAATTAATAATCCACCTATTATTAATAGAAAAATTATAAACGTCCATAGAAAAATAAATAATTCTCCTGGGTGTTTTCCTTGATGCTTGTCATACCATCTTTCAAATTCTTTATTTCCTACATAGATAGCTAGTACACCAATATAAACAGTAGCAACTGTATTTATAACTGAGCCAATAAGTGGTCCATAAACAAAGTCGTATATAATTACTATAAAAAATAATAACGACCAAAAGTTTATAAGATAACGCCAAAAATTAAATTCTTGTTTTTCACTAATTTTTTTCATAACTATTTGTTCATTTTATATGCTTTTTTAATATACTCTTTCACCATTCTCTGAGCATTAAATTTTGAAGCATTAAAAGCTATTGTATTTCTTCTAATTTTTAAATATTCGAGTTGATCTTTATAGTAACAAGGTACTATTTCTTTTTCTAAAATATTATATAGATTATTTTTATCTCCATCTTCTTCAATTGTCCAACCAGTTTTATTTTTATGGCTAGCCTCAGGCCACCAGCCATCCCAAGTACTAAGCTGCGGCACTCCATTATGAGCTGCTTTCATTCCACTTGTAGCTGAGGCTTCATTAGGTGGAATTGGGTTATTTAGCCAAAGATCAGAACCAGAAACTAACATTTTGGCTGTCTTCATGCTGTAATTTGAAAGAAAGGCAATATCAAGCTTTCCTTCTAATTTACGACTTATTTTATTTACTTCAGCAATAATTGTTTTTCCAACTACATCTCTTGAATGAGCTTTACCTGAATATATGATTTGTATTTTTCCTACTTTTTTATGTATTTCAATTAATCGTTTAACATCATATAATAGAAAACTTGGTCTTTTATAAGGAGCAAAACGTCTTGCAAAAACAATAGTAAAAATATCTTCTTTTAAATCTTTTCTAGTCCTTTTATTAACATATTTTATTAATTTGCTTTTAGCTTTTTTATGAGCCCAATTAATTTCTTCTAATGGTATTTTAGCTGCTTTTTTAAGTCTAGAATTATCCTCTCTCCATTTAGGAATATATTTATCAAAAACTTTATCCATAAAAGATGATGTCCAAAAATCAGAAGCAACACCGTTAGTAATATGGTCTATTTTAAATTTTGGAAACATTTCTCTTGAAATTTTTCCATGTTTTTTAGAAACCGCATTAATATATGAACTAAAGTACATAGCTAATCTAGTAAAATTTACCTTGTCCCTTATCACAACCTCTTTTAAATGAATTGGAAAGTCTGGTTGATATTTTAATAGAAACTCTCCAAAGAATGTATCATGTCCTTCTGGAACTGGAGTATGAGTGGTAAAAGAAACTCTTTCTCTAACTTCTTTTATTTTTTCTTCATTCGTTTTTTTAGAAGAATTATTATATAACTCTACCACAGCTAATGCACCGTGTCCTTCATTTAAATGAATTTTTTCAATATTTTTATAGCCTAAACTTTTAAGTATTTTTACCCCTGCTCTTCCTAAAACTATCTCTTGTTTAAGTCTATATTTTAAATCACCACCATATAATCTTCCGCTAAGAAGTCTTGATTTTTCTTTATTTTCTTTCCAATCTGTATCTAAAAGATATATTGGTATTTCAATGCCATTTTCTGACTTTAAACTATATTTCCACACTCTAACTAGTACGCTATCCTCACCAATCTTAATTTTAGTTTTAGCAGATAATAATTCTAACTTAGAAGTATCACTTTTATCACTAGCCTCTTCTTGTCTTCCTCTATCAGTTATTATTTGTCTAAAATATCCTTTCTTGTTAAATAGAGTTATTCCAATCATTGGAAATCCTATTTCTGATGATGCTCTTAATATATCCCCGGCTAAAATCCCAAGGCCTCCAGAAAATGTTTTAACGTCATTATCAAAAGCTATTTCCATGCTTAGATAAGCAACCTTGTAATCATTTTTGTTCATATATATTAATTATTATTTATTAATTTATATTATATCTTTTTTTTAAACAAAAAACAAAATTATATTTTTAACCCACGCTTTTAAATAAAATAATTGGTTTAAATATAAAAAAATAAAAATATTTCTACTAAAAAGTATATAAAGTTAGATTTCCTTTTCAGGAATTCTATCACTAAATACATTATCAAAACCTTCTGGGAGATTAGTAATATTTAAATAATCACGTGCAACTTGCCGAAAAGATAATCTTCTAACATCATCAATATCTAATACTTTCCCTGTTTTTAATGCAATCAACCTTTGAATGTAACCAGACATACCAACAGCGTCTATGCTGTGGACATTACCTGAAAAAGTCCTACCTTCTATTCTGTGGGTAATTTCATATTTAATGCTTTCTATGATAAATTCCTTCATACTGGTCTCAATGACTGGATTTATTTTTTCTTTGAAGACATCAAGGCTTGCTTCTGATAATTCTTTAAAATTTTCTCTAAAAAAGACAGCTCTCTCGTCCCAGTTATTAAAAACTGGAATTTCTAAACTTCTATTTTTTTCTTCCTTTTTACTATCAGAAATATTGATTGTTTCAAGCCATTTTTTACCCTTTTCGATTTCTTCAGTAGTTAAACCTTTATATTCAGAAGAATTTTTTTCGAACTTATTTTTATTAAGCTCTGAAAAACTAATAGTATTTTCAATATGACTTAATGTATTGATGTTATATTTTTTATTAAATTCTTTTAATCTTTTTTCTAAAATATTAAGATCATTAAATTGAGTTGTATCTGTTCCATCTGTAAGATTACTGTATAAATCAGACTCATTCATTAACCATCCTTGAGCACTTTCGCCTGAAAATTGATCTTCTGCATTTACTATCCAAGGAATATAAGAAGTACCTTTCTCTTCAAGGGAAGATAAATCATTAACAAAATCGTCACCAAATTTCTCATAAAATTGGTTAAACATTTCCGAATCAATACCTGATATGTTTAAATTACTAGAACCAGAAATATGACCATTAAACATTGACATGAATTCTTCATTTTCTTTTGTAATTCTTGAAATAGTTTTACTCATTTCTAGATCATCATGAAACTTATCAAAATAATTATCTTTATTATATTTTTCTGCTCCAGTGATTATATCTTCAAGCGTAGATTGTTTCCAATTACCTCTCTTAATTATATCAACTACTATTGGATTAATTTTTTCTTTAAATTTTAAATCGTTCTTATTTAATCCTTCATTTTCTGAGATTTCCTGAGTAATTACTTCGCATAAATTATTTATACTTATATAACTACTGTTCTCAGATTCAGAAAATTTTCTTTGAAGATACTTTATTTCCTTTTTTCTGACCCCCTCTAATTCGTCTTTAAAAATTTCTTCATCAAAATCATCTGATAAATAATCTTCAAATAATGATTCTTGGTCTTTACGAAAACGAACATATTCAAGATCTTCTCTTAAATTATCAATAATACTTGAATCTTTTATTTTTTCAATTTCTTCTTGAAGGCGTTTTGATTCTTTCCAAAAAAACTGAAACTGAGTTTTATTATGTCTGAGATATTCACGTTTTTCTTTTCTTTCCATAACACGTGATGGATTCTCTGAAATATTTTATATATTATTTATATCATTTTTAGGATAATTTTCTTTATTAAATTTAAATTGTTCCATATAGTTAGTGTGTTTATTAATTTATTATATCAAAAACGCTTTAATAAGGCTCTTTTTAGACCTTGACTTTATGACTAAATAGAATCATTAATAAATAATATATTTGTTATATCTTTAGAATAACTTTTTTAAACCAATTTTTATTATATCTTTTTTTTAAACAAAAAACAAAATTATATTTTAACCCATGCTTTTAAATAAAAAAAAGACCTTTGATGTTACCAAGGGTCTTAATAAATATTTTAGCATTTTTAGTCTACTAAAATACCATAATCTTCATTTAAAATAACAGTTGTGTCGGTGTCTGTATTTGATTTTTTACAAAATCTACAATTGTCTTTCATTCTTTCAGCAAAGGAGCTAGGAATAACATAAAATGTTACCCCTTGCTTTTCAGCAATAAAATACTGACCTGACAATTTCATTTTTTCACCGTTATAAGTAACTCTTACTGGGTGACCTTTCACGTGCCAATAAAAATTTTGAACATAATTATTTTGTGAAAGACACAGTAATACTATTATACAAACAGATACGAACAATACTACTTTTTTCTTCATTGCAAGTTATTTTAATGTAAAATTTAATGTACTATTTTAATAATATTAATGTAGCATAAATAATCTAATCTGTCAACCATTTTAAGACTACCCACAAAACTTGGCAAACTTTTTTGAGGGAATATTTGGTAAATTGATAAAAAAAAGACCGCCTCAACCTTATAGTTTATTGGCGGTATTAATGTTTTGAAAAGTTAAAATTACACTCGCAAGTTTAATATAGGCTTCTTACTAAAACCCACCTTCTCATTTTTCCATTTTACCCATAATGCTGGAAAGCCGTACACCACTAAATGAGGAGCAACTCCTTGTATAATGCCTTCTTCTTGATCATAGGTATGTTCTACCTTCATTCCGTATTTAGCGGCAACCTCTTTCCCATTCTTGTTAGGAATTTTGAATTGTCTACAAGCCTCATCTGATGCATCAACTTGAAATTTATGGCCAGATCTCGCAGTAACATCAATCATTTTTTTAGACATAATATAGCCTCCTTTTTTAAATGTTAAGTAATTAGATTAATTATTAAATCTACTAATTATAATAAACTTAATAATTAACCTAATCTTAACCTGTTTGTGAATGAACTATGTAACAAAAAAGCATATCATAATTGATACACTTTTGTCAAGGGGGTGCCTAGAGGGAATTGAACCCTCGATAACAGAACCACAATCTGCTGTGTTACCACTACACCATAGGCACCATAATTTTAAAGTACGCCCAGCAGGAATCGAACCTACATAGCCAGCTTAGAAGGCTGGTGTTCTATCCATTGAACTATGGGCGCATAATTAAATATTGGATATTTTTATCATTCATATAATAATAAAAGCTTTTACTATTGTCAAATCTTAGCTTAAATTATTAAACTTGTTTTGTCTTAAAGATTCATATAAAACAATAGCAGTTGAAACAGAAACATTTAAAGAATCTATATTGTTTTTCATCGGTATTTTAATCTTTTCATCTAAATCCTTTTCCCATTCTTTTTCTAGTCCTTTTGCCTCTGATCCCATTATTATAGCTGTCTTTTGTTTGTAATCTACACTGGAATAATTTTTTTTACCATTTGTATGAGTTCCTACTATATTGAAATTATTACTTTTTAAATAGTTTAATAAATCACTTTTCTCTAAATTAATAATGTTTATAGAAAATTTTAAAA
>JAQICS010000020.1 GCA_027858435.1 Patescibacteria group bacterium
CTCATAAGTTGAAAAGCGTCATTTGGTCTTCCCATGAAATGTTTAGCATTACTACTTGTATCAACATACCAAGCTTGTCCACCTTCCTCTACTTGAAGAAGAATGCGTCCTGATAGTCTTAAAGAAAGTGCTCTGTTAACATTTGTGACCATACTTCTTTCTCTTCTCATCACTCCACTAACATCAACATCGCTACCTTCATTGTTTCCAACTTCATTACTGTTATCAACTTCATTACTGTTATCAACTTCATCATAACTATTATCTTCAATTGGAGTACATAGTCTTTGAGCTGCTAATTGTTGAGCAGTAGTTAAAGAACAAGAACTTGGAGTTTGAGTTAATACATTCCTATATTGATATTCTCCTACACAAGCTCCCCATTCTCCGTAAGTAACAGCGGAACAGAATGTAATAGAAGATCCTCCTCCACCACCAACTGATTTAATTGTTCCAGTTAAACTTGGTTGAGTCAAAGTATAATTATCAATATCATCACCAGAGATAGTCATATCTGTATCAACCGCAATGTTTGCTCCTGGGTATTTTGAAGCAAATGTTCCACTTGTATGATTTCCTAAAACAACATCATCTTCAACGGGAGAGCTATCCCCTACACTTTCAACACCACTAAGTGTTGCTCCGGTAATTGCAGCATTAGTATTACCATCATAGTTTTTAGTTGTAACACTAGCCCCTGTGACCGTTAATTCTTTTGGGGTGATGGTAGCATTAGTTGTATCAACATCAAGAGTATAATATGCTTCTTGAGCGCCTTCTTTTGTAAAAGAAGCAGAAACTGCTATATTCTCACCTACTCCTATTTGATCAAACCACGCTTCATAGTCGCCAGTAAGATTAACATTATCACCTGATATAATTGAAGTTGTGGCTAGTTCCCAACTACTTAATTCAGCCACATCAGTTCCATCGTACACCTTATCTAGAGCTGCTACATTTGTTACTGCTAATGTTTTACTCGAAATATTAGCAGTTAATACAGGTTGAACAGAAATAGAGTAATTTGTCTCATCAACTCCATCTAAATCCATATTAACATTAACAGTTATACTTGTTGTTGTGGGAGTACTTTGTGTAAATGTTCCAGTAGATGAAGAAATTAAATAAACGTCATCTCCTCCAACAATACCACCCAACGTTGCCCCGGTTATAGCAGCCGCGTCGGTTCCATCATATGTCTTAGAGGTTGCTACTGCATCATTAATAGTTAATGGTTTAGCAGTAATATCTGCATTTAATCCTGTTGGTTGAGTTAAACTATAATTTACAGCAGCAGTACCAGCAATACCCATAGAAGTAGTCACAGCTTTACTGTCAGCAACATTTTCATCTGTAGTAGTACCAGTTGAAGAAGCTGTAAGAGAAACATCATCACCACTAACAACACCACTTAAAGAAGCTCCTGTAATTTCAATTGTAGTATTACCATCATATTCTTTATTGGTAGTAGCAGCGCCAGATACTGTTAATTCTTTCTGAGTTATATCGAAACTAGTACTAGTGTCAGCAGTATACGAATCACTATCAACCTGAAGAGTAAATGAATTTACAGTATCTATTGCTAAATTATCAAAAGTTACAGAACCAGAAGTACTACTACTCGAGCCAATATTTTTAATCATATCTCCACTAAGTGTACCTGTTCCACTATTAATAGTAGTTGATACATCCTCAGTAACCCCTAGACCATCTGTTGAATTATTTCCAAATTGATCTTGAGTGTTAACTACAATTCCACTTATTGTACTTCCATAAACAGTATCAGTTGGCTCAGTAGTAATAGCTAACTGAGATACACTTCCCGGAATTGTTGTTACAGTACCAAAACTAGTTGGCATTGGATCAATGCTATCACTATTAATTACTCCTGTAATAACTGCTGAACTAACATCATGAAATATTTCATGACTGACACTAGATGTTGTTGTTGCTGGTCTAACCTCGACGTTAGAAATGGTAAGTGTGCTTGTAGCAGCAGTCGAGGTAGCAGTAACTGAAACTGTAAATGATTGACCATTGGTGGCAGTTATAGGTGATGTTACTGCTAATTCTCCACCTGAAGCTAAAGCAGTAATAGAAGTTGTTGTTGCAAACTCCCACTCAGAAGGGAGAGTAAAAATGTGATCACCAATGGCAATATCACCAATAGCATCTTCAACTATTACTATATTACCTATAGCTGTAAAATCTCCCCCAACATTGTCTACAGAAACTGAAACATCAGGCGCTGTTGTTACAGTTGCCGCATTTACTTCACCTACTAATCCACCAAGCAAAATAAATACTGCCGCCAATAAGACAAATAGGCTTTTTTTAAATAATTTGTTTTTAAACATAGTTTTTTCTTTTTAAATTAAATAGGAAGTTTATGTTTTTTAAATATTCGACTAATATTTAAAAATACTTTTCTATTTAATTCATAATTAAATTAATTTATTATATATTAAGTTAGCTAATTTAAGTATCAATGAATGAAATACGAAATGTTTGGTAAGTGGTTGAAATAACGTCACCAACATAATCGTATTTCATTCACAAACACCTAAATATACAAAAAAGCACCGCTAAAAATTGGTTTCAACCACTTTTACGATGCTTTAAATCTTTGTTTTTCATTTGGATATATTTACATAAATATTTATAAAAATATCTCTATATTTAAATATACTACTTTTTAAAAAAATTGACAAGTATTTTAGATCTTAGTGTAAAAGAAAAGACCCCCTATAAAGGAGGTCTTTTACTTACCAACTATTTAAAGATTGTTGGTTAATCTTTGAGAACTAATCAGTGATTAGTTTTCTAGTAAAGCACCATCAACGATAGTTGCAGATACACGACCAGCAGCGTCATATGTTTTTCCAGAATCTAGATCGTAGTAAACTAGATCACTTCCGTCAACATTAAGCTGAGTTTGTAGCCATGAATTATCTGAAACACCAGTGATATTAGCAGTTACAACTAATGTAACTTCTCCGTCCATACCTTCTAGGTTAGATAAACCATCCCAAGTAGTACCATCAGTAGAAGTAGCCTTGTTACTAGTATCGCCTTCGATATAAAGTTGGAAAGTTGTAGCTGTAGCAGTACCTGTAGCAACAGTTAAATCAAAAGTATCTAGGTATGCTTTTATTGCATCATTGCTAGTGTCTCTGTTTGATCCATTGTCAAATACTAATGTGTATTTAGCAATAGTTCTACTTAAACCGCTAGTTAATTTACCATCGGATAAAGCATTTGAAACAGAGTTTAACTTAGAACCAACAATAGTAGCAGTATTTGAACTATCTGTATTTACAGTTAAATCAGTACTAGTAATATCTTCTGATGAACTTACACCTTTAGCAGTAACATCAGTATCAGCAGCTACACTGTAAGAAATTGTTTTTTTAACTCTAGCTGTAGCAGTAGCATTACCATTGTTTATTCCTTTAGCAACAACTGCAATGAATAATGAAGTTGATTCATCAGCATCAAAAGTTAAGTTAACATCTTCGAAAACGGCATTAGCATCACTATCAACTGTTTCTTCAGCAATAAGATTACCTTCTTCATCATATAATTTAACTGAAGAAATATCTTGACTTGTTGCATCACCACCAGAAGTTAAAGTTAAATCTTCAACCATAATGGCTTCATTTTCAGTTGTGAATTTGATTTCACCTAGGTAGTATTCAGAATCAGATTCTAATCCAGCTAATACAAATGAATTACTATTAGCAGAAGAATCAGAAGTTAACATAGATACTGTTAACTTACCTTGATCAGCAATAGTAACTAATCTTGAAGCTGTTGCTGTTTCAGAAAATACTACATCAATAGAATCGTTTCCTTCTACTGATCTTGCAGTTACTGCAGTAGAAGTTAAATCAAAGTCGCTATCAGTGTCAATTATTGGATTTGATGAGAAATTTGCTTCAATTGTAATAACTGAAGTTTCTCCAGCTTCTACAATATTGTTAGATAGAGAACTAAAAGTAACTGTATTTGGAGTACTTTCAACAATTCTATTAGAAACAGAAGTCATTAATTCACCATCTAAATAAATAGATAATTCAGTAATGTTGTCATCAATGAAAGCAGCACTTGTAGTAGCTACTTTGATTGTTTGAAGTCTAACATCATCAGCTGAACCAGCTTTTACATTAGCTTGGTAAATTAATTGGTCATTTGCTCCAGCAACAACGCTTAAATCAGTTAGAACAACTTCATTTAATGATAATGAAGCTGATTTAACAGTAGTTACAGCACTTGTTACTTCAGCTGGAGTAATATCTGTGATTTCAGCACCAGATGCTTCTCCTTCAATACTAAGAGCAGATTTGTTTAATACTACTTTTAAGTCAGTATTTTCATTAGCAGTTTCTAATACATCAGCTCTTAATTCAAAAGTTTTAGTAACTCCTTTTGTAAGATAGATTTCTTCATCAAGAGAAAGTTCATATACAGAAATGTCATCTGGTGCAGTAGTAGAAGCAGTTAAATCATAAGTTGATCCATTGCTCTTATCTACTAACTTGATGTTTTCAAGAATAGATGTTGTAGCTGTTGATTGTGTAATTTCAAAGTTGTCATCTGAACCGTCAATTAAAAGTACAGTAGCATCCTCACCATTTGATTTAAGTGAGAAAGTTCCTAATACAACATTGTCAGTACCTGGTTTAACTTCTTTAGCTGGAGTAACAGATTTGTCCATATCCATGCTAAATTCACCAGTTGTTAATGTAACAACAGTAGTTAAACTATTAACTGCATCAACAGTTAAAGTGAATCCATGAGTCATGCCAACAGCAACGATATCGCTATTAGCTTTAAAGTCTAATTCAACTGTATCGTCAGCATCAGAAATATTTACGTCTGCTCTTACTTCAACTAATATTGAGTCACTCTTTTCAACTTGGTAGTTGAAATCAAAAGATACATAACGATCAGCATAAGTACCTTCGGCAACCATTTCACCATCAATATATAATACTGGGTTAGAAATAATTGAATCATTTCTATCACCATAGTTATATAGTCTTAATGATTGAAATAGTGCGTCTTCTTCAGCAACTTCTAAATCAAAGTCAGATAATAAAACATCATCTTCACCAAAACTTGCGTTATAACCAGTACCAGAATCAATAGCTGAAACAGTAACAGAGCCAACAGTTGATTCAACTGGTGACATTAAGTTTCCTTTAATTGGGAATGATCCTGAAACAGTAGCTCCAGTTGAAATAATTGCAGATGCTGAAGCGATACCAAGACCATAACTACCATAAGTTTCTGAAACAGTAGCTTTAACAGTTATAGTTTTTGTTGATCCAGCAGCAACATAAATTGGGTTAGAAAAGTTAAAAGTAGCATTTCTATCAGAATTAATGTCTTTGCTTGAACCAACTTTAACGCCGTTACTATAAATAGTAACATCGTCAACTACAGAAGAATTACTTAAACCAAAAGCGGTTAAAGTCATTGAATTAACATTAACTGGGCCATCATTAGCAGCAGTTAAGTTAACTTTTAAGAATTCAACAGATGATGATGCTGGAACACTCATAGCAGCTGGAGTAGCTGAGTTTAATGAAACCATTAAACCAGAACCAGTTACTACAGGACCAGTTTCACTTGTTGAACCTTCTGATGTGTTAACTAAAGCTTCTTCCATACCAGTGATTGGATCACCTTCTGTTCCGACAGCTTCAATTGTAATAACGTTTGAGAACCATAAACGATTAGCATTCATAGCATCTTCGCTTCCGATTTCTCTGTATTCGCTACCGTCAAAATAATATACGGAAGCGCTATCATTGGTTTTAACAAGACTACCTGCTGGAACTTCTCCATTAGATAGCTCTTCACCCATTGTGTAATTTACGAATAACTCGTCTGAAACGTCAGTTACTCTTTTTGCCCAATCTGTGCCATATAAAGCAGTAGCTTGAGCTTCATTTTGGATCTTTCTTAATAAACCGTTTTGTTCAACAGCATATACAGAAGGATCAGTTGTGATCTTTACTAACTTAGTACCAGGTCTCATAGTTACATTGCCACCAATTTTGTAGCTATATAATTCAGATGATTCAATGGTTACAACACCACTGAAATCTGAGTACCATGACATGTAGGTAGTTTCATTAGGAAAGACGAATCTCTTTTCGCCGTCGAAATAGTAAACTGAACTGTTACCTTCCATTTTGATAAGGTCTCCAGCAGAAGCTGCAGCCTTAGCAGGAGTTGCAAGTGAAGCGAAGCCACACATTGCAATAACAGTCATTACCATCACGCTGACGTTTAAGAATTTGCGTAATTTTTTCATAAGTAATATTTAATATCGTTTTCAAATGACTTTACAATATTAGTAAAGGCGATTTGAAATCGATTGTTACGTTTCAATTCATTACATAATTTGGATCAGAAAGAATTTTCTAAGCCGAGCTGTAAATCAGTCGGAATCCCGCTTCCCTAACCCATCAGGTTTAAGGCGAAGGCCGGCCGATCTTGAATCTTTCAATTAAGTTCTGCCAACCTAGCGTTAACCGCCGGACTGGAGAAAAGCTTAACCGATCTACTGCTTTTTCTTATAAAAGCTAGCGACCCTCCTTTTGCTCCGAATTGAAATCGTTGTTTTTAATTTTCTAAGGGACAAACCACTTCTAGTCTTTAGAAGTTCGACCTTTATCAGGTCTGCCGATCCGAGTCAAGAAACAATAGTGCTTCTTAGCCGCGAATCTGTTAATTTATCTCATCTAAGTACTTATCCAAAGTAGATGACGTATCCTCTTGCTCGGACCAACTAGATTTGAGATAAACTAACAGATTAGCGTGACGCCAATCAGATATTTATATCTATTGTAAAATTTCTTTTAAAACATTTAACTTAAGCTTTGCTTCATCAAATTTATCTTTTTCAAACAAATCAGTAATTTCTTTAATTATATCTTCACTACTAGTTCCTTTAAGTTGGTCTTCAACTTGAGCAATTTCCATTTCAATTACTTCTTCTTCTGTCATCTCTTCTTCTTCATTACTAGTTGTCATTATCTCAATACCATTTTCATCCTTATTATTCTCAGCAATTATCATTACTCCTTCATCTTTAACATCTTGACCATCTTCATTTCCTTCACTACTATTTTCACTAATCTCTACCCTATCTTCATTGTTATTACTAGTGCTTGAAGTTATGTTTTCTTGATTATTGTTTCTTTCTAAATTATTAATCCCTTCACTTGCTTTACTAATCTCTTCTTTAAAGTCTTGACTTAATCTAGCGATTTGTTCAGAGTTCTCTTCACTATGAAAGTTTTCATCACTTAGAATTAAAACAATATCTTCAGCATGACTTAGAGCATATTTGCTAGCAAGCTTTTCACGAGCCTCTTCATTAAAAGTTGTATTAACTTTCATTCTCTCAGATAATACTCTTGCAATGTATAGTGAGTCGTTTGGTTTAGATGATTCTAAATAACTAGCTCCAAACACACCCGCTGTTACTAAAACTAAAAGAAATAGGGCAATTGACATTGCTGGTTTAGCTGAAGCTTTAGCTAGGTTTTCAAAAGCAATTAAGAATCTCTTAAATGAACCAATCTTCTCTCCTCCTGAATTTGAAATTTGGGTAAGCAAAAGCTCCCGATTTTCCTTTAGGAAATCATTATCGGGTTGTTCGTTCTTTAATTCTCTTAAGTTTGTAATTAGTTGTTTTCCAGTCATATATTTTTTGCTTACACAATAGTATACGTAAAAGAGTAGAAAACGTTACAGTTGTTTTTATCTACTTTTAGTATATGAGGATTATTAAAATATATTATTATTAGAATATATTATTATTAGAATATATTCTGAAGCTTATTTAAAATATACTCTTTAAGATGATTGTATATTTTAAGAAGTTGTATGTAGTCCATATTTATTTAAAAACTAAATTTTCTTCACTATTATGAATTGTTCTTTTTATTCTTCCCTTTATCATCCTCTTTATCGTTCTCCTTATTCTTCTCTGTATCTGCCTCACTCTCTTTATTTAATCTATCTTCCTTTTCCTTCATTTCATCAGATACTAGATCTCTTAGAGCCTTAAGAGAACGATGAATTAAGACTCTGACATTACCCTTGCTCTTGCCACTAATCTCAGCTATTTCATCAGGACTTAAATCATTTACAAACCTCATTACAATTATCTCCCTATAGTCTTCTTTTAGAAAATATAGTTTACTCTCTATTAATTCTCTTTCACTCTTTCTATCAATACTGTCTATTGAACTATTCTCACCACTAGCCATGTCTTCTATGTCTATATGGTTGTCATCACTATCAAGTGAAATTTCTTCAGAAGTTTCACTACTTTTTTGACGGTAATAGTCGATAACAATATTTCTGGCGATACGATAAAAGAGAGCCCTTATCGTATTAGTTTTGATAAGGCTCTTGTTTTGAATATGTTCCCAGGTCTTTAAAAAAACCTGAGAAGTTAAGTCGTTGGCTTCTTCTCTTTTACCAACTTTATAATAGATAAAACGATTAATCTCTGACCCATATTTATCATAGGCAGAAATGAATACTTCTTTATCTTTTCTCTTCAAACGACTAAGCGCTTGTTTTTCTTTATATTTTTTAATTAGGCCAGATGGCATTTTCTTTTATGATAAAATCTAAATTAAAAATAAGAACGGATATTAAACCCGCCATTTTTTTTCTTTCTCAAATTGCCCTTATACCTTAACAAATAAAAGTGCAAAAAGCAAGAGATTTATCCACTTTTAATATAAATTAGAAAGAAAATAATTTTGAAAAATTAATCTATTTAAGCTAAAAATAATAAGGAAATATTAAACCTTTGCTGATCATTATTCTAAGTCTTTCTATTATATAAATCATATTTTAATAATAAATTAAATAAAAAGATTATTATTTGAAGATATATTAATATTAATTCGCATTTCCTTGACTTTTTCTACAAAAAGAATAAAATATAAAGACTTAAGTCTAGGCTATACTGGACTTAAGTCAAAAAATGAAGTAAAATAGTTTAAAGATAGTTTAGATAACAATTATATTTTAATTGTTTAAATTTGGACTTAAGTCCAGAGTATTGTGGACTTAAGTATATATAATATGGAAGTTGATAATAAACAGGATTCACAAAATAATAGCTTTAACCCAATTTGGCTCTCTATATCTGAAGCAGCTAATATTGGTGGTGTGGGTGATAAAACAATTAGAAGAGCACTAAAAGAAAAAGATGTGCTTATATATAAAATTGTAAAGGATAGATACAGAATAGAGTTTATCTCGCTTCTAAATTTTCTAAATAGCAACATTAAACTAAAAAACAAATTTGAGAAAAAGGGTCTAGGCCAATATATTAAAGAGTGGAATAAATAAGGGGGGTTAAATATAAATTAAAACAAAACAAGAACAAAAAAAATAGAGCCTCAATTTTGAAGCTCTTTTTTTTGTTTTTCTTTTCTCTTGTTTTTTCTTTTTTCTTTTTTCCTTCTCTTTTTTTTGTTTTCCTTCTCTTTTTTCTTTTCTCTTGTTTCTTCTTTTTTTCTACCTATCTACATCATCAGTTTCATGGTTAATATGAATAACTCTTATCAGATCTTCTTCTTTGTTTCTGTTAAAAAGATAAATTATAAATCTATATAAAAATCCAATAAGAATCAAGGAGATAAAACTACCAACTGCAAAGTAGAAATGTAAACTTATACTGCTATAAATTTTGGTCAAAAAATGATCTTCATTTACAATTATATCTAGTCCTTTGCTTAAAAAAGTTATAAAGGAAAAGTTTGTAAATGGTAAAAGGAATACAAATAGCAAGCGAGAAATTACGGTCGTTTTCTTCCCAAACCTCCCAAAATCAAGAATTTTTGACGGAATCAAAAACTCTAAAAATAGTATGGGAAGGAATAAAATTAAAAGACCTAAAATGGCAACTAATACTAACCAATCCATTTGCGGATCAATCATAATTACCTCAAAAAGCATTTTAATTATTGCTGATATAACCAACATACCTATGCCTACTAGTATCATGATTCCAGTTGTTGCAAACCAATAGTCTTGAAACTTTTCTTTAAACGATTCTTCCATGATTTTCTTTTTTTGATTATTTTTCTTCTTTCTTTGTCTTTTCTTTATTCTCTATTCTTTCTCTTCTTTATTAATCATCATCTTCATCAAGATGACGATGATGATGATGACGTTTTTTGTGATGACTTTCTTTGTCTTTAACAAAGATTCTTATAATCAGCGAGACAAGCAATATTAATAGGTAAAATACAAAGGTTATACCTGTTAAAACCTCCACTACCTGATGATACTTAGCAGTACCAAAGTACACAGCGTCATTCACTCCATAAAGAGGCGTAAACAACATGTCGGTATTTAATACAATTATAAAAAGGTAGTCAACTACCGGAAAAAATATTAAATACAAAAACAGAATCATTAATATCGAGAATCTCGGTCTAATGTCTGCTTTAGCCAATATATTGCTGGGGTACAAAAACTGAAACAATATTATAGGCGTTAGGGCTAAATAGAATCCAATCTTAAATATTTGAAAGACTAAATCCTTGTCATGGCTAGGCATTATGTAATGATAGAAAAAATTAATAGCCGAAGCTATTAATATCATTAAGATGCCAACTAGAACCAAAGCTAATGGTCCTCTAATTAAATACTTCCTATTCTTTTCTCTCATAATATATGTTTTAAAGTTGTTAATGTGCGATAAGTACTCACAGTTGATAGTATCACATATTACTTATTTTGTCAATCAATATTTAAGTTTAGACACTTTTAAGACAAATTATAAATAGGATATGCTATAGAATTATAGGTAATAATAATTTTTTTTTATTTAATTTATTTTAAGGAAGTGCTTTAATTGTTTTATATTTATATTAAAAAATTATTTTTAAACAGCATAAAAGCAAAAACTTTTAAGTTTTTTTCTTTATTTTCTATTCTTTTGTATTAAGCGGTGTTTTTTAAATTTAAAGATGACTGGTGTGACAAAGAATTAAAGCAAATCCTTTTTTCTTTGTTCAATCTCATCTTCATCTATTTCACCTTTAGCATACCTTTCTTTAAGAATTTCCATTGGGTCTTTATGCTGCTCTTTGTTTTGATCTTGGGCTAAGTATTTAAAAAAATAAATAGCACCAATGATTACTAAAATCCAAAACAAAAGCATAAACATTCCACCAATGAAACCTCCACCCATACCCATGAATCCATAATTAGACATCATGTTGTAGCCTTCACCAGCTCCTGTGTGAGCTTGAGCAACAGGTATTAAATTGTTTATAATCTCCATATGTTTAATTAATTAATTATTTATTTATTTACCTTTAAAAATTTAGCATTAATGGATACCACTACTGTACTCAAAGACATTAAGACTGCACCTATAGCTGGAGAAAGTAGTATGCCATAGCCCGCTAGTACACCAGCAGCTAAAGGAATAGCAAAAACATTATAGCCTGTTGCCCAAATTAAATTTTGAACCATTTTTTTATAAGTAGCTTTACCAAATAATATTAATGAAGAAATATCTTTAGGATTACTATTAACTAATATAATATCGGCTGTCTCAGCAGCCACATCAGTTCCTGAACCAATTGCAATACCTATATTAGCTTGAGCTAAGGCTGGTGCATCATTAATGCCGTCACCTATCATAGCTACAAATTCACCCTTAGCTTGTAGTTCTTTAATCTTTTTTTGTTTTTCCTCAGGCAAAACTTCAGCAAAGTATCCATCAAGGTTTAGGTCATCAGAAACACTTTTGGCTACATTTTTATTATCTCCTGTAAGCATCCATGTTTTAATTCCCTCTTTTTTCAAAGTTTTAATAGCTTCAAATGATTCTTTTCTAATTGTGTCAGTTAAATTAATAGCACCAACTAAAGTATTTTTATTGTTATTAGTAATAATTAGAAATACTACTGTACCCTCTATGTCTGTAATATTATTAGGAATTTTTAAACCAAGTTCTTTGATATAGCCTGGACTAGCAATAGACATTTTATCACCTTCAATTACCCCCTCAACTCCCTTTCCTTTGATAGCTTTAAAGTTGTCAACATTTGGTAATTCAATATTCCTATTCTTTGATTCATTAACAATTGCTTGAGCAATTGGGTGTTCAGAGTTTTTATCTAAACCAGCAAAGTATCGTAAAACTTCATCTTCCAAATATTTATCACTTAAAGAATAAATCCTTTTAACACCAAAGGTGCCTTTAGTTAAGGTGCCAGTCTTATCAAAAATTACAGTAGAAATTTTTCTAGCACTTTCAAAGGCTGTTCTATTTCTAATTAATAGTCCATTTTTAGCTGAAAGAGTAGTTGAAATGGCAACCACCAAAGGAATAGCTAAACCTAAAGCGTGTGGACAAGCAATTACCAAAACTGTAGCCATTCTTTCAATAGCAAAAGAAACATCTTTACCAATAAGTATCCAAGTAATAAAAGTAGCAACACCAGAAAAAATAGCAACAATAGTTAACCAAAAGGCTGCTTTATCAGCCAGGGCTTGAGTCTTGGATTTTGAGGCTTGTGCTTGCTTTACTAATTTTATAACTTTAGAAAGATATGAATTCTCTCCCACACCTTTAACTTCTACTTGCAAAGAACCATCTTTATTTATTGAACCTCCAATTACTTTATCCCCTTTATTTTTTGAAACTGGTTTAGATTCACCAGTAAGCATTGATTCATTTAAAAAACTTTCTCCTTTAATAATAACACCATCGGTTGGTATTTTTTCACCAGGTTTCACTAAAATAATATCACCATCTTTTAATTCACTCGTAGCTACATCTTCTGTATTATTATCTTTTAATAATAAATGAGCATTATCAGGAATTAGAGCAGAAAGTTTTTCTAAAGCCTTAGATGCACCCATAACCGATCTCATTTCAATCCAGTGACCTAAAAGCATTATGTCAACTAGAGTAACTAACTCCCAAAAGAATATTGTTCCAGAAAGACCAAATAATACCGCTGAACTGTAAAAATATGCAACACTAATAGCCAAACTAATTAAAGTCATCATGCCAATAGCCTTAGTTTTTATTTCATTTCTAGCACCATTTAAAAAAGGCCAACCACCATAAACAAAAATTAAGGTTGATATCAAAAACAATACATACTTATCTCCAGAAAATCCAAAAGAAAAATTTAAAAATTCTTGAATCATTGGTGATAAGATAAGAACTGGAATAGTTAAAGAAAGAGAAATATAAAATCTCCTTTTAAACATTTGAACAGAATGTCCAGTATGCTTACCATGTTCCTTATCATCACTTTGTTTTTTGTGATCCATATCCATATTATTATATTAATTATATAATTCTTCTTTAATATTACAACAAATTTTGCTTTTAAACAAACTTTAGACTATTAAAAAAATGACTTTATACTATCTAAATAATTAATATCATTTAATATCATCTCTAATTGTAGTATAATATAGTTATACATAGTTAATTTAATATGAAAGATAAATTAGAAAAAAGTAAGTACAAATACCTTCTTGACCTCAACTCAATAAGTGAGGTTTTTAAGGAGGAAATTGTAAAATACTCAATTGTGGAATTAAAATATATAAACAACATTATTTACAAATTCACCATCAAATACCAAAGCACTTCACAGATAATATACTATATTAAAAAAAATGATGACTATGATTTTAATAGAGTAAAAAAATTGATGGCTCTTCTCTCTCAAAAAGAAAAACAAAAACTTCATATCTTCAATACAAAAGATTCTGAATTAATTGCTTCACAATCAGTTACTGGTATTGAACTAATTAACTCGATGTCAATAAGTAACATTAAGTTAATTGCTCTAAAGCTTAGTAAATTTCATAATTATCCATTAAATTATTTTTCAAAATATCTTAACCAACACAATGCTAATATCAAAGAAATTAGATTTATTGCAAAAAGAGATACTATTGAAATAATTGAAAAACATAATAAAAAAATTGCGAATAAATTGCTTGATTTATACCAGAAAATTATAGAAATAGAAAATGATGTTTTAGCTAAAAACAAGCATTATTTAATTCACGGAGATCTTCATCCAGGAAATATAGTTATTTATAAAAATAAAGCACACTTTATTGATTACAAAAACATTTGCTCAGGTTTAAAAGAAAGAGATGTGGCTACTATCTTAGAACAAATTTATGCTTTAAAAAAACAAGGGAAAATAAGTACAGATAATAAAAAAATAGAAAAATTTCAAGAAACTTTTCTTAACTCCTATAAAAACAAGCTTGACCCTAATTTAATCCTTTTTTATAAATCCTGGATATCGTGGCGTAATGCCCTATATTGTTTTATGAAGTTCTACAACAATAGAGTTAATAATTATAGATATGAGGACGCTCTGCTGTTTTTAAAAAACAGTGAAAAATATTTAAAAGAATATAAAGAATTAATTTAATTAAAAAAGCCTTCCCTGTTTTGGAAAGGCTTTACACTTTTTTATACTACAAAATAAAATATTTGTCTATACTACTTTTGGGCTTGCTATTGACAATTATAAATAATAGTGTTATCATTTAAGTAATAGTAATTTAACAATATAAACTAAAACGGAGGTCAGGATGAATTGGACAGTTTTTTTAATAGCATTAATAATTAACTCTTTACTCTGCTTAACTCAATATTTATTCGAACAACGAGACCGAGTAAAAGGTATTATCGAGCCACGCCACTCCATTATCCCTGGTAGTGATAATCAAAAAATACTATATTGGGAAGATTTTTACACCCAAGCCTATGGAGATTTCCTAGGATTAGTTTGGATAATGAATTGCTTTTTCCATTTATGGGCAACCGGACAATTAGGATTGGTTGATATTTTGATTCTTATAATCTTTGGCTTTGGCAGTGTATACATGTTTATTATTAACAAAATTGACCCCAAATCTAAACCAGATTGGGGAAAAACACTTAGTGGTAAACTAACAATTGGCGGTATGATTCATTTTCCTTACTTTGCATTATTGTCAGGTATGTCAGCAGTTTGTATATTTAATATACTGCTAGGAAATGTAACGGGATTACTGCTAATATTAACTTTATTAGGAGGAATTATTTATGGAATTACATTTTCACTGGATATTACTTCCGGCAATTTTGATTCTCTAAAAAAAGCCAAACCAAAAAACCAGATCTTATAATCTGGTTTTTCTTTTTTTGCGGAGATGGCGGGATGTTTTGGAAGGGTTATGGGTAATAAAAAAGGGAGACTATTACTAGCTTCCCCAAGTTTTACATTAATTTAATTTCATCTTCGCTGACTCCAATGAAGTAGTAATAAGCTCGGTTGCTTCTAATGTCCTCGATTTCATTTCTTTAGAAAATGGTCGGGCATCAATTTCCGTTTTATGCTTATCCGTAAAGCTTTGTAAGTCATAATTTTTATGGTAATTTAATATTTTGGTCAATAATTAAGTCAAAAGTTAAATTTGTGCCAAATTATAATAAAAGAATTAAATTAAATAAAAACACCTCGTAAGGTGTTTTTATTTATATCTGTCTTCGGCTTAGATATATCTTGTCCGAACAAGGCTCTCACCCACAGATACATTTCTAATATATCATACACATAGAACACGTCAACACTCAATTAAAAACAGCTCTTTTAGACTACTTTTGTTAGTGAGCTCCCTTTAGGGAAATTAAAATCAACTTGTTTAACTTTTTATTACTAAACTTTTTTAAATATTTTTTTATTTTTCCCTTATCTAGCAAGTCTAAATTCATTTCTCCTGGGTCAAAATGTCCATATCCATTTAAAGATAAATAAGCTAAGTCTAAAAAGGCTTTTTCTGGTTCCGCTATTAAATAATCGTCTTTTCTTATATATCCCCAGAAAAGATTGCTTTTGATATGTCTATAGACAATAGAATGGTTGTGAATATTAACATCTTTCCTTCTTTTGTCTGTTGCTAAAGTAAGGCTGACTGTTTGTTGACTAAGAATATTATAGTGATTAAGAGCTGACTCAAAAGATATATAGCTAGGGCTATAAATATTAATTGCTAAATTTTCCCAAGAAACATTATTAATGTTCTTGGCGTATAGACCACTAACAAGTTTAACAATTTCTCCGGCTCTCACAGCTCGGCTTATAACAACCTTAAGACTATCTTTCTCTAGATTACTGATTTTAGATAAATCTTTTAAAGAAAAATATGTTTTAGGAATATTATTTATTTCTTTTAATAATTTGCTCATATAACTGTTTAATTATAGGGTAATATTTAGGTGGCAAAAAAACTTGTAATTCATTTTTAAAAGCTCGTTCTTTAAAGCTTGGGGTCAATGAGGGTAAGCTAAAATTAACACGAAGAACTTGGGATATATACCATAAATCAAAAATGTCTCTAGCCTTTTTTCTTTGGACGATGGCATTCTCTTTTAGCACTTTCAAATTTTCAAGAGTTGGAACTAAGAGTAAAGGGCTTAAAATGCTAACAGGGCTTTTAATTAAATTTAAATTAGTATTTAACTCAACTTTTTTGGTCGGTTTATGTATTTCTATCTTTAAAGAAAAAGGGTGCTTCAATTTTTCATCATTTATTTTAAATAAAGCAAAAATTGTTCGTCTTTTATCCTTTATATCACTCAATTTCCAACCTTGTTGTTTACTTATGTCTTCAATAAAATTTTTAAATTCAGTAAAACTAATTTTTTTTATTTCAATTAAATCTATATCTTCGGAAAACCTAGGAGAATTATAGACTAGACGGAGTGCCGTCCCTCCATAGAAGGCGATCTTAGAGCTTAAATCATTTTGAGCTAACTCATTTAAAAAAATCATTTCAACTTCTTCACGAATAATTTTATCAATAGAAATTTTTAAATCTTTCTTATATTGTTCTAGTTGTTCTAAATTCATAGATGTAGTATAGTTAACTTTTATGTTAATTACATTGTATCATTGAATACAAATAAAAGCAAGGTTATCAAAAAACAATAACGAAATACATCTACTTCTACAGTCATCAAAACAACATATAATCAATACTTTTACCAGAATAATGCAATGGTTGGCAAATAAGATGTAGAAAATATTGCATTTTTTTTATGAACTATGCTATATTTTAATTAGGTCAGAGTAGTAAGGGGAGATGTTAAAAATTTGTTTAACCATCGCTAATACCTTTACCAGTACTTAGACCAATCAAAAGCCCTCTGTATTTATACAGGGGTTTTTTGATTTTAATCTATATTGCTTGGTTTCCAATACCAAATACTATATTTAGGATAACGTTCTTCTACTATAGACTTAGAATATTTATTCCAAGATTTACATCGGAACCCTTCTCCTCGATTTTTTTTATTAAAGCATATTGAGGCTTTTCATATTTTTCATCATCAGCCAAGGGTATTTTTTATTGAATTATTCTTCATAAAATCCTTAGATAAAAAGCAAGGACTGCCGAAGCAGTCCCGCGTTCTACCACCGAAGCGACAGAAGTAGTATGTATCATATAATACACTATTTTTACAAAAATTCAATCTCTTATATTAGTTCACCTCATTTTGTCAATTAAAAAACACCTCGGATTCCGTCGAGGTGCTTTTTGTTTTTTTGATTTTTCTCTATTTATCTTTAATCTTCTTTTTTAAGAAGTTAAAGAAATACTATTGGATAGCTTCTTTAGCAGCTTTTGAAAGTCTGAATTTAACCACAGTTTTAGCAGGGATTCTGATTGTTTCACCTGTTGCTGGGTTTCTTCCATCTCTAGCTTTTCTTTTAGCTTTTACTAATTTACCAAAGCCAGGAACGATGCATTCACCATTCTTTTTAACTTCTTTGTAAGCTAATTCTGCAATTGATTCTAAAAATGCAGTAGCTTCTTTTTTTGTTACTTCATTAGCTTCAGCTAAAGTAGCAATCATTTGTGTTTTAGTCATTTTTGACATAGTTTTTTGCATGGGGCTTAATCATAATCCAGTTAATCTGGTCTTAGTAATTAAGTCCATTAAATTATTATTAATAATTACAAATATATTATAGCATGTCTTTTAAAAAATGCCAATATATAAAGGGGAATCTATTTTTCCTCCTCTTCATCCTCACAAGAACAGCCAGTTTTACAACCCGGACAAGTACTACAATCATGCTCTTCATCATGAGCTAAATCAAATAATTCGTTTAAATCTTCATTGTTTTTTTCTTCACTCATATTGTTTTTTAATTATTTATTATTAATTATTAATTCTATTTTTAGCCTTTAAATAAAGGTCTCTTGTCTTTTTGTCTAATTTTTCAACTGCATAACGAAGAGCAACTTTAGGCATAATTTTATGATTCTCATCTAAAAATTTCTTTAATTCATCTTCACCAATTCTCTTACCCATTTCTCTTAACATCCAACCACTAGCTTTATGAATTAAGTCTTCCCCGTCCTTTAAAAGCTTCTTAGCAATTTTCTTAACTTCTTCTTTTCTTCCTGCTTTGATAAAAGAAAGTGTAGAAACCATAGCCATTCTTCTCTCCCACATATTCTTAGAAGAAGCTAATTTATTTAAAACAGAATAAGCTTTTTTAGGAGCTTCTTCTAAAAGAAAGTCTCCCAATATTTTATAGACAGATAAGTCTACTAAATCCCAACTATTAATATACTGACTATTAGCTAAATAGAAGCCTGCAATTTCTTTTTTCTCAGCTTTTGTTTTAGCTTTTTCATATTTCTCAACTAGAATTAAAAGACCAGCCATTCTAACTTCATGAATTTTGTCTTTAAGAAGTTTTTCAATCTCCTTATTAGACATCTCTTTATATTTCTTAGCTTGAGCTCTTATACTTGGCACACTAACACCGATAAAGACATCTTTTTCTCCATATTCTCCTTTACCAGTTTTATGGAAACGATCAGCTTTAACTTTCTTGCTCTTCTCTTTCTTAGCTAAAGCTTTCAGGTCTTTTACTAATTCACTAGCCTTAACTGCTTTTGTGTTTGTCTTTTTAGTACTAGTCTTTTTAGTTGTGCTAGCTTTTTTATTTGTACTAGCTTTCTTACTTGTACTAGCTTTCTTACTTGTACTAGCTTTCTTAGTACTTGTCTTTTTAGTACCATTCTTCTTAGCTGTACTAGCTTTCTTAGTACTTGTCTTTTTAGGTTTAGTATTTGCTTTTTTAGTACTTGTTTTTTTAGTACTTGTTTTTTTAGTTGCCATATTCTTTTAATTTAAGATTATGTTTTATAATTTTATCTTCATTTCTAGAAAAGAAGATAAATTCGTTCTTATCTTTATTGATAAAAGGATTATATATTTGATCATAGGGTCCACTTTCACTTTGGTTAAATACTAGAAAGTCACCTCTGTTGTCTCTTGCTTTATACACTAGGAAACGGGAATCAGGAGTAAATTGATAAGGTGACAAAATCCAGTTATATGGTTGCCCTTCTACTCCATCTAAAACCACCAATTCATCATTACCATCTCGTACTCCATAGGCAAAGTGTTTACTATCAGGACTAAATAACATAAATTTAATAGCGTCGTAGACTGGTCCTTTTTCTCCATTTAAAATAACAACTGAACCACTCTCATCTTCTTCAGCAACATAGGCAAAACTTTCTCCGTTTGGAGAATGTATAAAGTTTAGAGCATTAATTCTTCTTTCATCATCATTTGATACAACAAAGAATTCAGAGCTTTCTAAAACTGCATTTTCTGAAAGGGCGTATTCACTTGACTCTAAAAATTCTAAGCTATTTACATAACTATCATCTAATTCTTGAAGTTTCAAGCTTTTATATTCCTCTTCCTGTCTATCTTTAACTAAAGTGTCGTATTTTAAGGCTACATTAATTAAACCACTAACCATAGAAGTGATAAAGACAAATAGGAGGATAAGAGAAAATATAGTCACCCCTGCACCCCAATAGAAATCAGTTTTAATAGCCTTAGCTTTTTTACGTGATATAGACTCAGTTATAGAAGTATTACTTTTCTTTTCTTTGTCATCCTTCTTGCTAACTTTTTTAGGAGAAGTTTTTTTAACATCTTTTTTAGACGCTGTTTTCTTAGTATCTTTTTTAGACGCTGTTTTCTTAGTTCCCTTAGTAGAAGTTTTCTTATCTTCCTTGTTACTTGTCTTCTTGGTTGTCTTCTTGGTTGTCTTTTTAGCTGTCTTCTTTTTAGTTGTTTTCTTATTTACCTCCTTTTTTTCTTTTTTGTCTTTATCTTTTGAAGAAGATGTTTTTTTAGTTGTTTTAGTTGTTTTAGCCATATTATTTAATAGTGATAATCTTTTTTATTTATTATCGTTACCCCTCTATATATTTGTTCAAGAAGAAGCACTCTAGCGATTTCATGCGGAAATGTTAATTTAGAAAGAGAAATTTGTGGATACTTTTCATACAGCTTGTCTGAAAATCCAAGTGATCCAGCAATTACCAGGATAAGGGGGTTCTTTTTGTTTAACCAATTAGCAAATTCAACTGACGAAGAGAAATCTTTTCCTCTTTCTGCTAATAACCAAACACTAGCTTGATTATTTCTCTTCTCTTCTTTATCTAAAAATTCTTGTATTTTTTCACTTTCAAAACTCTTAGCCGCTTCTTTGTTTTTGGAATTAAAAGAAAAAGATGGTAACTCAAAAACCTTTATACGAGCATAAGGTTTTAGACGTTTCAAGTATTCTTCTTTTAAGCTGTCTAAATCTTTGTTTTTAATTTTAGATACAGCTACTATTTTAATATCAAGCATTTCTATTTTATTTAATAATAACATAAAGTACTTTAATTGACAAAGAAAAATGGAGTTGCTAAGATTTAATGAAATTAATTTTTTGTACATTCAAAATGCTAAAATAAAGAAAGGAATCAAAATGGAAGAAAAAAAAGCTAAGAATTTGAACAAACAAGAGAAAAAATTTATGCAAGTTGATTTTTTTTGCACTTGCTTTATGGAAGTACTTCACTTAAACAAGCATGTCAATAATAATATCCAAAGTGTTTTGGATTTACTTATCAGATTAAGTGAATTAAAGGGTCCAAATGAATATATGGCCCAGGTCTATAATTACTCTCCCCACATTAGAGTCGTTGTTGAAGAAAAGTCCGAAGATTTTATGTATCACTCTAAACTATTTCTCAAGTTTCAAGAAAACATGGATAATTACTTTGATAAAATTGACCAAGAAGTTAATGATGAAAATTTAAAAAAATTTCACTTATTCATTAAAAAAGAGGGCAAAGTTTTACAAAAAGAATTGGAAATGTATAAGGAGTTGGAAAAAATACACAACAAAACAACTCACGTTTAAAATTAAACAAACAAACAAAAAACCCGGAACAAAAGTTTCGGGTTCTTTTTTTATAAAAAATATTTTATATTTTCTTTTAACTCTTTCTAGTCTTATTTCTACTTCTCTCAGTTTCCGTTAAAAATTGTTTTCTTAATCTGATGTTTTTAGGAGTGATTTCAAGATACTCATCATCATTCATTACACTCATTGCTCTTTCTAAATTTAGATCAAGTGGTGGAGTTAAGATAATAGCTTCATCTGATCCAGAAGCTCTAACATTAGATAGTTGTTTTCCTTTAATTGGGTTAACTGTCATATCATTTCCTTTGGCTACATTTCCAATTACCATTCCTTCATATACTTCAGTGTTAGGACTGATATATAGGGTACCTCTGTCTTGAAGATTCCATAGTGAGAAAGCTAGAGCTTTTCCTTTTGCCATAGAAATCATTGCTCCCAAACTTGTCTTTTCAATTTCTCCAGCGTGATCTTTAAAGCCTAAGAAATGAGAACACATTATTCCTTCACCTCTTGTATCAACTATGAATTGATTTCTATAACCAAGTATTCCTCTAGTTGGTATTTCAAAGATTAAACGACTTTGTCCGTTATCATTTTTAAGGTCAGTCATTCTTCCTTTTCGCTTTGATATCTTTTCAATTACCACCCCAGACATTTCTTCAGGAATATCAATAGTTAATTCCTCGTATGGTTCAAACTTCTTACCATTTTCTTCTTTAATAATTACTTGTGGTTGAGATACTTGAAGCTCAAAATCTTCTCTTCTAAGGTTTTCTAATAGAATTGCGATATGAAGTTCGCCTCTTCCATACACTTTGTAGTAGCTAGGATCTGAGAAATCAATTTTTAAACCAACGTTTACCTCAAGTTCTTTCTTTAATCTTTCACCAATTTGTCTATTGGTAACAAACTTTCCTTCTCTTCCGGCAAATGGAGAGTTGTTAACAAGGAAGTTTAGGGAAATTGTTGGCTCATCAATTGAAATAGCGGGTAGGTTTTCTTGAGCGTCACTTTGACAAACTGTTTCACCGATAAAGATATCAGGTAGTCCAGTAATCATTACAATGTCACCAGATACTGCTTCATCAATCTCAGCTCTAACTAAACCACTAAAGGAAAATAGTTTAGTTATTTTTCCTCGTCTACTATTTCCTTTTAAGTCTTTAATGATAACTGGTGAGTTAGCTTTAATCTTTCCTTGATAGACACGGCAAATTGCCATTCTTCCTAGGAAGTTGTCATAGGCTAGATTAAAAGGTTGAGCAAGTAGTTCTTTGTTTGATAATTCTTCAGATGAAGCCGGTTCAACGTGATTTATGATTAAATCAAGAAGTGGATCAAAGCTATCACTAACATCATCCATTTTTCTCTTAGCAAAACCATCTTTAGCAGCTGCTAGAACTACCGGAAAATCCAGTTGTTTATCACTTGCTCCCAGGTCAAAAAATAGTTCATATACCATTTCTTCAACCACTTCAACTCTTGCCGCTGGCTTATCAATCTTGTTAATTACCACAATTGGCATTAAACCAAGCTCTAGTGATTTCTTTAACACAAACTTAGTTTGAGGCATTGGTCCTTCTTGAGCATCAACTAAAAGAAGCACACAGTCAATTGAGCGCAAAATTCTTTCCACCTCTGATGAAAAGTCAGCGTGTCCTGGAGTATCAACGATATTAATCTTGGTGTCTTTATAGAAGATTGAAGTGTTTTTTGAATAAATTGTAATTCCTCTTTCCTTTTCCAGGTCATTGGAATCCATACTAACATCATTTTTGCTATTTGAATCTGTTTGACGCATTAAACCATCAGTTAAAGTAGTTTTACCATGATCAACGTGCGCAATAATAGCGATATTTCTAATTTCCATATATTTATATAATACTTAAATAAAGCAATAAAAAAAGATTGCTCAAAGAACAATCTCTTTTTCTTAGCTTTGACAGAATAACCTTATTTTCAAATTTAGTCAATAGTAAAAAAACAACATCTAAAAATATAGTAAAACATCACTTTATATACTATTTATAAGTGTCAGTAATTCAAACATACCGAGTATTAAATATTGACATATATATAATATAAGTGTATACTATAAGTATATAATATAAATTTAATACAAAATATGTTTAACGATTATTATAAATTAATAAAAAAGTTAAGAATTGAAAAAACTTTATCTCAAGCTTATCTTGCCGAAAAAATTGGAATTGCTCGGACTAGTTATATTGACTTTGAAAAAGGTAGAACAGAACTTAATTTATCAGAAATTATTAAATTGTCTGATATTTTTGGTATTTCTTTAGAAGAAATTAAAAATGGTTTAAAACCAAACTATTTAAAATATAAACAAATGATTCTCAGTTTTTTAAGAGAAAAAGAAAACGCTGACGGTAAAATTCCTAAAACAAAATTGGCCAAATTGTTATATTTAGCCGATTTTTCTTGGTTTTATAAAAACCTAGAGAGCATGAGTGGAATGTCATATCGTAAAATAAAATATGGACCAGTTCCTGATCATTACTTCAGGGCAATTGATGAATTATTTGACGAAGGAATTATTGATATAGACAGTAAAAGCAAAGATGGTGCTTTTTTAATTTATCAAAGTATGTCTGGAAAAAGAGAAAAAATAACCGAATTAAAAAACTCTGAAAAAAAATTAATCAAAGATATTTCAAAAAAATGGAAAAATAAAAGAACTCAAGATATAGTAAATTTTACCCATAATCAATTACCTTATCTAATTTGCAAAGATAATGAGATTATTCCTTTCAGCTTAATTACTCAAGAAAACCCAAAAGATGTCTATTAATTATTCCGTAGATATAGAAAAATATGCCACTAAGCATTTTATCAAAAGCTTTGAAAAAAAATATAACAAAGCTTGGGATATTACTTTAGATGCCCTAAAAAGAGAGTTAATGAGTTTTGATATCCTTTTATCAAAATCAATAGCTGAAATTATAACAGAGCGTAATAATATTAAAATATGTAAACTTGAATTTAAAGTAGCTGGTACTAATAAATCAAGACATGGATCTGGCAATAGATGTATTATTTGCGTAAACAATATTAATAATTTAATTAAAATCTTATTGCTATATCATAAAAGCCACTTAGGTGATGGTAATGAAACGGCAAAATGGAAACAAATGATTAAAGACAACTATCCTGAATATAACAAGTTAGTATAAGTTAAATAAAAAAATCCCTGCTGTGATAGTAGGGATTTTTTGTTAACTAATATTCTTTGTTAGCAGTATTAAAACAATACTTAAAAGTATCAATAGCTTCTTTAGTTGTTACCCGACAAAGTACTGATTATATCTTCCATTAATTGACTCTCTTGTTCCATTTCAGGGTCATTTAAAGCTTCAACTTCACTGTTGTAGTAGTTTAGAAACTCAGAAAACATATCAGCGTAATGTTCGTTTTGAGACAAGGAAATTGAAGTTCTCTCCCATTCTCCTAGCTCATATGGCATTGGTGGAGGAAGTGTAATTCCGTCCTCGTAATTAACATTATACACTACTGGTTGAGGATTATTTTCTTCATAATTTTCTCTTTCATCTATCATCCAGTTTTTCATTAAATTAACATAACGGCTTAGAACAATTCCTTTTCTAACACCGTTGTTGTAATAGTGTGGGTTTTTATTTAGTTGAAAATTAGCTTCACTACCACCTTCCTCTTTTTCTCTATTTAAATATGAAGTCTTTAAACTAATATCACTTCCCTCACCAGTTTTTCTAAGCTTTAATAAAACTATACCTCCTTTTGTTCTCCCATCTACTTTAGCTGAAGGAAACAAGGTGTTTACTTTCATAATTTCACCACTTGCCTTATCAGCCTCTGGTGATCCATACACCTTTTCAATTTCAAAGTCATCACTTTCAAGTGTTAGTTTTAAGTCAAAAACTAAAGGTGTGACCATAAACTCAAATTCATCAGCAAGTCTAGTTTTAAATTCTTTTTCTGAGTGAACAGAGTAGTAGTTAGCGCCTTGAATTTTTGTCATTTCGTTTATAAGCTCGGTGTTAAAGTCAACTCCAATACCGATAAATGTTGAATATATTCCTTTCTCTGCCGCCTTTTGACTTAGTGAAACTAAACCATCTTCACTACTATTTCCTAAATTTGGCATAGCATCAGTTAAAAATATAATCCTATTCTCATATTCACTACTATCAATGTTTAAATAATTATCATATTGCTCTATTCCTAGTTCCATGCCAGAAGACATGTTAGTTCCACCACGTGATTCAATCTCTAATATATGCTCTTTAGTTTTTGAAATATCTGTCTCAGATATTAGATTCAGTGGTTTAGCTAAATATGCAGATGATTCATATAATACTAATCCTAACCTATCCTCAGGCTTTAACTCATCTATTAAAGCTACTAGTGATTTATTAGCAAGATCCATTTTTGTTTCTACCTCTTCTTCTACATCTTCTTCACTAAAGCCGTCTTTTAGAAGCATTTGACCAGTAACAGAGTCGTAGTAGTATTTATCAAAACTTGAGTCCATTGAGCCAGAAATATCTAAAACAACAACTAAATTTAAATTTTTACGTTTAAAATCACTTTCTGATATTCCGGAATTTAAACCAACTGATAGGTAATATTCCTTTTCCTTAGAAATTGGATCAGAAGAAACTGCTGAAGCATAGCTTGGACAAAAAAGCTCTTCACATTCACTGCTACTACCAGTATCAAAGTAGTAGTCATAGAATAATCCTTCATGTGAAATATCAGTTGGAAGTGGTAGATAATCTTCTTTAATGTTTTCTCTAAAATTATTAACATCCTTAGCTCCACCAACTGCTAGGCCAATATTACTATTACTAGGTGCTGGGCTACCAAATGAGCTGTCCAATGATTCACTTACTTGCGGAGAAGCAAATGACAAATTAGAACTACCACTGACATTCTTGGAAACACCTCCTTGTTCTTTATTATCATACTGCCAATCATCTTTTAAATCTTTTTGTGCTACCTTCTTTTCATCGTCCTTTACTTGAGTTGAGGACGAAATATTGTTGTTTATATCATCATTCTTTTCATTATTTTCTTTATCAAAATAACTAAAAGAAAATACTACTCCAACAATTATTAGTACTAAAATAATGGTTACTAAAAACCACCATTTTTCAATTTTTGGTTTCTCGTTTTGTTCACCATCCATTTGTTCATTTTCCATATTTTTTATTATTTAATATTTAAACTAATTTTTGTTAAATAGCTTTTAATTTCTTTTTCGCTAAAAAATCAATTTCTATAGATTTTCTATGACCAATATAGAGCAATAGCAGTTCCATTAGCTAAATAGAAATCTCCTTTAAAAACCTTTAATTTGGGTAGAATTTCTAATTGTTTCTTATTCAATATTTGATAATACATCTTTTTAAAATATAGAGCGCTTTTTTAAAAATTTATTTTTCTTTTCCTGTTTATTCATATGTTAGTAATTATAACTATATTATACATTATTTAAACAATGTTTTCAATTAAAAAAAGGCTCACATTTTTTGTGAGCCTGTTTATTTTTTTTGAAATAACTATACGTATTCCTAACTTTTTAGCAATAATTCAAATTTTTTTACCTCATCATGAAATGATTTGAAAAACATTTGATTACACTTGTTGCCGGTCATAGACGAAACCATTTGCGCTAATATAAAGCGCTCAAATAGGTTTAAGGCTGGCATTTTGTCACCATTAACCTTAGATCCATTGTTAATCTCTACCCGGTCGTAGAAAAATGTTAAAGACTCCAGGTCATTTACTAAAGCCACTCTTGAATAGTTTTTGACTCCTGCGATTAGCAGAAAAAAGGCAGCTAAATCAGAGTTAGAGAATTCTAAAAGTGATTTACCCTCTAAATCAACAACTACCAGATCAAAGGCCGGAACAGTAGCTTTATTCAGCTCGCTTTGGTCATTGCTTTCATAGTGTTCATATAATACGCTTAAAAACGAATTACTGGAAAAGGCATAAAAGCTGTTAGCTGAGTGGGTTTGATTGTGTTGTGATAATCTCACAACCTCATTTTTCTTTTTCTTTTCATACAATTTATTTTTCAAGCCAATATAATTCTCATCAGAACACACCAACTGAATGTTTTCGGGAATTTTGGAAACAACTTGCTCTAAAAACCCTGGATTAATAACGTGAATAAAAGCTGTTTTAACTAGACTTAGGTCATTTATGGTTTTTCTCATGTTAAAGTTATTTGATTGTTAAAAAACTATTTTTTTATTAACTTTTTAGTTTACTGTTTTTATATATTTATGTCAATTTTTACAAAATGAATATAAATTAAATATCTACTTTATCGCTCTGGCTACTGCTTTAACTACTTCCTTGTCAAAAGGATTAGGAAGTATTTTGTTTTTTGTTGGTGATTTAACAACTCCTGCTAAATTCTTTGCAGCTTTAATAAGCATTTCATCTGTAATATTTTTTACTTTGTTTTTAAGAGCTCCTTGAAATACACCAGGAAAAACTAAAACATTGTTTATCTGATTAGCAAAATCACTACGACCACTGGCAACTATTTTAGCCCCTGCTAACTTAGCCTCATTGGGCATAATCTCTGGTATGGGATTCGAGAGGGCAAAAATTATAGGATTTTCCATACTTTTAACCATTTTCTTCTTTAACATGTTTGCTTTAGAAACACCAATAAATATATTAGCTCCTTTAATTACGTCTTCTAGTAATCCCTTTTCTTTATATGGATTAGAAATTTTAGCTAACTCTTCTTTAGTTTTATTCATCTTTTCTCTTCCTTTATATATAACACCTTGGCTATCTAAAATTATTAAATTTTTAAAACCATATTTTAAAAGAAGTTTAGAAATAGCTACTCCAGCTGCCCCTGATCCATTTAATACTATTTTAACTTCTTCTTTTTTAAGTTTAGTGATTTTAAGAGCATTAATTAAAGCAGCTAAAACAACGGTTGCCGTACCATGTTGATCATCATGCATTACAGGAATATCCAGTTCACTCTTAAGTCTTTTTTCAATTTCAAAGCAACGTGGAGCTGATATATCTTCTAAATTAATTCCGCCAAAAACTGGAGCAATTTGTTTTACTGCTTTTATTATCTCCTCCACATCTTGCGTATCAAGGCAAATTGGAAAGGCATCTACTCCAGCAAACTCTTTAAAAAGAGCGCATTTCCCTTCCATGACTGGAATTGCCCCCTCAGGTCCAATATTTCCCAATCCCAACACCGCACTACCATCACTTACAACAGCGATAGTGTTAGCTTTTAGACTTAGAGTTTTAGCCTTCTTCTTGTCTTTAGCAATAACTCTAGAGACTTCAGCTACACCTGGTGTATAAGCAAGTGAGAGATCATTTTTATTTTTTATCTTCACCTTACTTTTAAGCTCAATCTTCCCTTTATTTTTTCTATGAAGAGCGACTGATTCTTTGTATACATTTTTCATATAATCTAATTATTATTATTTTTAATTTTTAAATATTATTTACTATTGTTAGCTTAACAAAATTATGCTATATTTATAAATAATAGATTAAAATAACAAAAAAAACAAATGAAAAAAGTTTTAATCGCCGAAGATGATAAGCCCATAGCGAGAGCTCTTGAGCTTAAATTAAAAAATTCAGGCTTTGAAGTCCAGGTTACTGAAAATGGACAAGAAGCTATGGATAAGGCTGAAAATGAAAATTTCGACATAATACTTCTTGACTTAATGATGCCCGTTAAAGATGGTTTTACTTTTCTTGAAGAGAGAAAAGAAAAAGGAATAAAGACTCCTGTTATCATTCTATCTAATTTAAGCCAGGATGGTGATATGAAAAAAGCTAAGGAACTAGGAGCCGCAGATTATTTTGTAAAATCCAATACTCCATTACTTAACATAGTGGAAAATATTAAAAAAATAGTTTAGCGAATAACAACATGAAATTAAGCGACAAAGAATTAGCTGACGGCTTAGTAGCAGGTAGCTACTTAGAAGAAAGCCAAGCTGAAGAAGCTTTAAAATCTGCTAAAGCAGAAAAGGTTTCTTTATATGAATATTTAATTGAAAGTAATCTTTTAACAAACGATTTAATTGGTCAAGGAATTGCTGAGTTATATAAAATACCTTACGCTGATTTAAATTCAATTGTTCCCTCAAGAGAACAAGTACTACAAATTCCTGAAAATCTAGCTAGAGAAAAAAGATTAGTAGTGTTCAAAGAAGATGAAAACTCAGTCACTATCACCAGTGATCAAAAAGACATGAAAGAATCAGAAGATATGCTTAAATCTCTTTTTCCTGGAAAAGAGATAAATTTTGCATTCTCACTTTCAGCTGATATTGATAATATTCTTCTTCACTACCGTAAAGCTCTTGAAACTAGATTTAGCAAAATTATTGCTCAACAAAAAAGAGTAGCTCCAGAAATTATTGATGAGATATTAGCTGATGCGGTTAATTACAAAACATCAGATATTCACTTTGAACCTCAAGAAAAAGAGGTTGTCATTCGCTTTAGAGTTGACGGAGTTCTTCAAGAAGCAGGTAGAATTCCTAAAGAATATTACGAAAATATTGTTAATCGTTTAAAAATACAAGCAAACCTTAGAATTGATGATCACTTCTCTGCTCAAGATGGAGCCATTCGTTTTAAGCACCGGGAAAGAAAAATTGACGCTCGTATGTCACTGGTTCCCACCCTTGATGGTGAAACTATTGTTTTAAGACTTTTAGCTGATTACATGAAAGGTTTTGCTTTAAGTGACTTAGGTCTTCTTGAAGAAAACCGTGCTTCACTTAAGGAATCTGCAAGTCGTCCTTTTGGTATGATTTTAGTTACCGGTCCAACTGGTAGTGGTAAGACGACTACTTTATATGCTGTATTAAAATCAATATATAATCCACAAATAAACATTACCACTATTGAAGATCCGGTTGAATTTAAAATTCAAGGAACTAATCAAATTCAAGTTAATAACCAAACTGGTTTAACTTTTGCTAAAGGTTTGAGATCAATCGTTCGTCAAGATCCTGATATTGTTTTAGTTGGTGAAATTAGAGACAAAGAAACAGCTGAAATTAGTGTTAACGCTGCCTTAACTGGTCATCTTCTTCTCTCCACCTTTCACGCAAATGATGCCGCTACTTCCATTCCTCGTCTAATTGATATGGGAATTGAACCCTTCCTGTTAGCCTCTACTTTAGAATTAGTTGTTGCCCAAAGACTAGTTAGAACAGTTTGTGATTCTTGTCGTCACTCTAAAAGAGTTAGTATTGAAGAAATAAAGAAAAGTTTTCCTGAAGCTGATAGTTTCTTTTCCCAAAAAGAAACTACTCTCTATGAAGGAAAAGGTTGCCAGTCTTGTTCAGGTACAGGGTATAAAGGAAGAATTGGTGTCTTTGAATTCATTAATATAACAAGTGCAATGCGGGATTTAATTTTAAAAAATCCTTCTAGTCAAGAAATATGGAGATTAGCTAGAAAAGAAGGTTCTATTTCTCTTTTTGAAGATGGTCTTAAAAAAGTTAAAAGTGGTAAGACAACACTTGAAGAACTAATTAGAATAGCAGAAGCTCCAGATGAAGAAGAATTAGCTCTTAGTAATAATAATGAAGAGGCTAAAAAAGAAGACAAGAAGAAAAAAGATGATGATAAGAAAAAGAAAACTAAAAAGGAGAAAGAAAAGGAAGAAGGTAATAAGAAAGAAGAAAAAAAGAAAAAGTAAAAGAAAACTAAAAAGGAGAAAGAAATGGAAGAAGACAAGAAGAAAAAAGATGATGATAAGAAAAA
>JAQICS010000022.1 GCA_027858435.1 Patescibacteria group bacterium
TCATATTTACTTTCCTAAATGTTTTAAAAGTTTTTAAAACATTACTTCCATCTTTTTATAATGAAAAAATTAAATTTTTTTATGTTGGTCAAGGTGATGCTAGTCTTTTTTATGCAAATAATTTCATAACCATTATAGATGGCGGACCAGATAATTTAGTTTTAGAAAAAGTAGGTAAAAGTCTACCGTATTTTTCAAGAGAAATAGATTTTTTAATATTAAGTCACTTTCATGATGATCATGTTACTGGTTTAATAGAGTTAGTTAATCGATATAGAGTTAAGAACCTATTTATATTAGAGGAAAATAAGAATAAAAATGCTGTTAAAGAATTATTAAAAAATTCTAATTCAAAATATTCTTTTCATAATTTAAATAAAGTTGAGAATACATTTCTATTAAAAGATGTTAAAGAATATACTTTTTTAAATAATAAGATAACTATTTTAAATCCATATTCTTTAAACATATCACCTGAAGGGAACAATTCACTTCTAACTAAAATTAAATTTAATAATCAAACTATACTATTATCTGGTGATAATGAACTTGAAGTTGAAAAGAAAATTTTAAACTCCAATTTTGATATATCAGCTGATATTTTTAAAGCATCGCATCATGGATCTAATACTTCTAATTCATTTAACTTTCTTAAAAAAATAAATATGGATAAAGTAGTAATTTCTGTTGGTGAAGATAATAGGTATAATCACCCTAGCCATGAAGTAATTAAAAGACTTAAAGGCATGGGATTAGAGGTGTTTAGAACTGATATAAATGGCGATATTGAGATAGATTTAAATTAAAGCTAATTTTGCTTGACTTATTTTAAATAATATGATATATTTCAAGGTCAATTATGTATATATTGATTGAGAGTTCGTTAAAAAATTAATAAGAAACAAACATAAATTTGGAGGTAAAAATGAAAGAAGCAACAATTTTAATTGTAATTGTCTTATTTCTTCAAAGCCCAGTTTTTGCAATGAGCGAAAACATGGAAAGGGAGAATGAAAATGTAGTGTTAAACGACCAAGCTAAGGACTTTCCTTTTGTTGCTAAAAACAACAATAAGAAAGTTAAGCGCACTAGTGATTCCCCTTGGCAACTGAAAAAAATAAGGAGAAAAGCCAGGAGAAATTACCGTAGAGGAACACCAAACCCCAGTAAATCAAATTTTACTTGGTGGCAGAGGACTCGCTTGTATTACAAAATTAAAGCGAGAAGAGCTAAAAGAAACGCGACTTATAACAAAGCGGATGCTCCTAGAAATAGAAAATTTAACCGGAAAAGGGCGATTCGACGAAATTCAAAAGGTTTGCCCTTCTTTAAGAAACTTAAAAAGAGGAGAAAGTAAAAAATGAAAAACATTTTAATTATTGTATTTGTATTCTTTACCCTGTCAGGATTTTCACAAGCCAGAGTATTTAATACCACAAATTACGACGCTACTATTTCCTCCGATAACGATCTGGAGATGGTAATTATTAAGTCAAAAAAATCCAGCTATGTTAATTTTATACCAAGTGATGGTATTGCTGAATTTAAGTTAGGCCGATATGAAGGGCTTGACCATGTTGTAATTGGCCAAGCTAAAAGGAAAGTTAAAAAAGGAAGAATTGCCTTAGAAGACTTTTCACTTAAAAGTGACTTAGATGAAAAAAAAGCTGAAACCGGGAAAAAGGAAGATAAAAAGAAAGAAAAAAAGGAAGTAAGGAAATTTTCTGCTTCTAATTCCAAAACTTTTTCCGCTACTGATGATTTTTGGGCAAAAACAACAGTTGTTCCCAAAAATGAATCGTCAGTCAGGATTTTGGTCTTAGCCCCGCCTTTTAAAGGTTTGGCTTTAGAATCAGAACAGAATTCAGAAAAAAAGGTTGAATTAAATACGGGAAAATATACTTTTCCTGTGTATTACGATCCTGAACCTGATTCAATTTCAACTGGGCGTAAGTTTCGTTGGGCTGTTGTTTCAAAAATTGTGGTTGAAAATCAGGATACATTCCGAATTACTAATCACGATTTACGAGAAGTCTCAACTGGTAAACAAATTGAGAAAATGGTAAAAAATAATCTACCAATTAATTTCTTAATTGTCGCTGGTGAGAACAGGGGAAAGGTGATTCCGGCTAATAATGTCTACAAATTAGACATGAAAGTTGGCTGGAATGTTACTCCCGTTCAATATTTGAATGAGGATAATTTACCTGTTCAAGCTGTTTTACTTCTGATGGCAAATGACTTAAAAAAACCAATATTTGCTGATAAAAAATCAGGAGAAAATATGACCTCGATTGAACCGGATAATTTGATATTAACCGGTCAATAAATAAAAAAAGATTATAGGAGCATGAAAATTCATGCTCCTTTTTTTTATTTCACTAGTTGACCACTGTCGTTTCCTTTGGTATACTTTAAACAGGCAAAGACGCCTATTTTTATTGTTTTATACAAATTTATGATTATTACATGGCAAGGACATTCTTGTTTTAAAATACAAGATAAAGTTGGAACAGATGGTATTACCCTTACCACTGATCCTTTTGATAAAGAAATTGGTTTAAAATCTCCAAATTTTGAATCAGATATAGTTACTGTTTCTCATGATCACCATGATCACAATAATGTATCATCACTTCGTGGAGATGCTTTTGTGATTGATTCACCGGGAGAATATGATTATAAAGAGGTTTTAGTTCAAGGAATTGATTCATATCATGACAACAAAGAGGGAGAAGAGAGAGGAAAAAATACTATTTATAGAATTGAAATGGATGACTTATCAATTTGTCATCTAGGAGATTTAGGGCATTCATTAAGTGATGAACAACTTAGTAAGCTATCAGGAGTTGATATTCTTTTTGTACCAGTTGGTGGAAAATACACACTAGATGCTAAGAAGGCAGTAGAGGTTGTTTCACAAATTGAGCCAAGAATAGTTATTCCTATGCATTACAAAGTTGACGAATTAAAAATGGACATTGATCCAGTTGATTCTTTTGTAAAAGAGTTGGGAATTAAACCAACAAATGAAGAAAAACTTAAAATATCTAAAAAAGACCTACCACAAGAAGATATGGAATTGGTTATTTTTAGTTTATAGTTTTTATAATTAATAATTAGAATATATTTAAAATTTATGACAAATCCTAAAAAAGAAAAAACTTTTGTAATGCTTAAACCAGATGCTGTACAAAGAGGTTTAATTGGTGAAACTATTAAAAGAATTGAAAAAACTGGTTTAAAGTTAATAGCAATGAAATTTGTTATGGCTACCGAAGAACAGTTATGGAAACACTATGATAAAGATGATGCTTGGTATATTAAAAAAGGTGAACAAACATTAGCCGGAAGAAAATCTTTAGGTTTACCAGTTGAAAAAGAAGCAATTGAGTATGGTAAAGATATTATTAGAGCTTTAATTAATTTTATGAGTTGCGGCCCAGTTGTACCGATGATTTTTGAAGGTAATCAAGCAGTAGGAATTGTTAAAAAAATAGTTGGATCAACTGAACCCTTAAGCTCTGAAGCTGGAACTATCCGTGGTGATTATACTCTAGATTCATACAGACTATCTGACTTAGATGGAAGAGCAGTTAGAAATTTAATTCACTGTTCAGATCCAGTTGAAGATGCTCAAAGAGAAATACCTATTTGGTTTAGTGAAGAAGAGATTTTAGCTTATAGATTAGTAGCTGAACAAATCTTATACGATGTAAATTTAGATTCAATTAAGGAATAATACATAAATAATATGCATACCGAAAAAAGAAAAAAACTAATATTACTTTGGATTTCGGTTTTAAGTATATCACTTATAGTTTTAGTAGTGTGGATTTTTAACATGCGACAAGAGCTACAAAATATTAGAGAACAAAAAAATGTAGACAATAGTCAAAAAGAAGATTTAGATGAATTAAAAAGTGATTTTTCTGAATTTTTTCAAAGACTAAATAAGGAAGTTAAAAATGCAAAAGATTCTAAGTCAGATGAAGAAGTTGATAATGAAGATGAAAATATTGATAAAGAAAAAGAAAATTTTGAAAATAAAGAAAGTTTAGAAGAAGAAGCTACTTCAACAGATAATGGTTTAGAAGAAAAAGTTAAAGATGTAAACAAAAATAATTGTCCGCCCTATGTAAATTGTATGCCAATGATTGGAGAGTCTGTTTCTTGTACTATTCCACCAGGATGTGAAGGAATAACTATTCCTGTTTATTAATTTAAAATTGTTGTTTTTAGATAAAAAGATAATATGTCAAATGAAGAAAAAAAAGAAGAAAATTCAGAAAATTTAGATAAAAAGAAATCTCACGAAGATTTTCCGGCTTCTAAAAATGCTCGTAATCAAACCAAATATGGTTTAGTTGAAAATCAACCAATTGTTGATGAAATGTCTAAATCATACCTTGATTATGCTATGAGCGTAATCGTTGCTCGTGCCTTACCAGATGTAAGAGATGGTTTAAAACCAGTTCATAGAAGAATCTTATATGGTATGTGGAGCATTGGTTTAAAGGCTAATTCAAAATTTAGAAAATCAGCAACTGTGGTTGGTGAAGTTTTAGGTAAATATCATCCTCATGGCGATTCTTCTGTTTATGAAGCAATGGTTCGTATGGCTCAAGACTTTTCTATGCGCTACCCATTAGTTCGTGGACAAGGTAACTTTGGTTCAATGGATGGTGATGGAGCAGCGGCTATGCGTTATACTGAGGCAAAACTTGCATCAGTATCTGATGAAATGTTAACTGATATTGAAAAAAATACAGTTAATTTTATCCCCAACTTTGATGGTAGTCATAATGAACCACAAGTTCTACCAGCTAAACTACCTAACCTACTTCTAAATGGAACAATGGGTATTGCTGTTGGTATGGCTACAAATATTCCTCCTCATAATCTTACAGAATTATCAAATGCTATTTGTCATTTAATTGAAAACCCTGAAGCAAGTGTTGAAGATTTAACTCAGTTTATCAAAGGACCTGATTTTCCAACTGGCGGTATAATTTATGATAAAAGAGATATTTTAGATGCCTACGCTACTGGAAAAGGTGGAGTAGTTTTAAGAGGAAAAGCCGCCATTGAAGAGGATACAAAGAATAATTTTAAAATTGTAATTAGAGAGATACCTTATCAAGTTAATAAGGCTGATTTAGTGGAAAAAATTGCAGATTTAATTAAAGAAAAAAAGATTGAAGGTGTTAAAGCTCTAAGAGATGAGTCAGATCGAGACGGTGTTAGAATTGTAATTGAGCTTAAAAAAGATACCTATCCTAAAAAGATATTAAATAGTTTGTATAAAAATACTAACCTACAAACTACTTTCCATTTCAATATGTTAGCTTTAGTTGACGGAATTCAACCTAGAGTTTTAACATTAAAAATGATTTTAGAAGAATATATTAAACATCGTCAAACTGTTGTAAGAAAGAGAACAGAGTTTGAATTAAATAAGGCAAAAAACAGAGCTCACATCTTAGAAGGTTTAATGATTGCTCTTAAGAATATTGATGAAGTAATTAAAACTATTAAAGCTTCTAAAGACAAAGATATTGCTAAAGAAAATTTAATTAAGAAGTTTAAATTAACTGAAAAACAAGCAATAGCTATTTTAGAAATGAGATTGCAAAGTTTAGCTAACCTTGAAAGACAAAAGATCGATGATGAATTAAAAGAAAAAATAAAATTAATTAAAGAACTTGAAGCAATTTTAGCGTCAGTTTCAACAATGAGAAAAATTGTTAAAGATGAATTAATTGCTTTAACTGATAAATACGGAGATGAAAGAAAAACAGAAGTTGTTTCTCATGGAATTAAAAATTTCAATTTTGAAGATTTAGTTCCCAATGAAGATACAATGGTAATGATGACAAGAGATGGGTATATTAAAAGAATTGAACCAGATAATTTTAAGGTACAAGCAAGAGGAGGAAAAGGTGTAGTTGGTTTAACTACCAAGGAAGAAGATATGGTTGAATCTATGTTTACCTCTAAAACTCACAATGATGTACTATTTTTCACAACTAGAGGTAGGGTTTTTCAACTAAAAGTATATGAAATCCCTCAATCATCAAGAACCGCCAAAGGTACTCCAGTGGTAAATTTCCTAAACCTCTTAGGTGGTGAAAATGTATCTTATGTATTACCTCTTGATAAAGCAGTATTTTCAAAATATCTATTCTTTGCCACTTCAAAAGGTTTAGTTAAAAAAGTTAAAATTGAAGCCTTTAAGAATTTAAGAAAGAATGGATTAATTGCTATTAAATTAAGAGATGAGGACAAGCTTGTTTGGGTAAAACCTACTTCAGGAAATGATCATATTCAATTAATTAGTTCTAAAGGACAAGCAATTAGATTTAAAGAGGAGGATGTTCGTGAAATGGGTAGAACTGCAGCCGGTGTTAGAGGAATAAGACTGCATAGTGATGATAAAGTAATTGGTATGGGAGTTGCTAAAACTGATAAGGAAAAGAAAAGAAAATACCAAATCTTAACTATCATGGCTCATGGTTTTGGTAAACGAACAGATTTTAATTCATATAAAGTTCAGGGTCGTGGTGGAAGCGGTATTAAAACAGCTAAGGTTACTAATAAAACTGGAGAAATTACTGACGCTTTCTTATTAAACGCTGATTTAATGAATGAAAAGGATTTAATTATTATTTCTGAAAAAGGACAAGTTATTAGAACTCCATTTAAATCTGTTAGTCTATCAGGACGTGATACTCAAGGTGTTAGAATAATGAGATTTAAAGCAGACAATGACATGGTAGCGGGAGTAACTTGGGTATAGTTTAATAATCCTTTTAAAAATATGATAAAAAAAACTTGGCAAGAATTTAAAGATTTTGCCGTTAAAGGAAATGTAGTTGATTTAGCAATTGCCGTTGTAATTGGTACGGCATTTTCAAAAATAGTATCTTCGTTTGTGGTAGATATTGTAATGCCATTAATTGGTTATTTATTTGGTGGTGTTAGTTTTAAAACTATTGTTTGGGTTTTAAAACCAGCTGTAGTTAGAGCTACTGAAGTGATAGAACCAGCTATTACCATTAATATTGGATTATTTCTACAAAATATTTTTGATTTTTTAATTATCGCTTTTTCAATATTTTTTGTAATAAGACTATTTACTAGATTTAAAGATAGATTTATTCACGAAAAAGATGGCCAAAAGATTGAAGAACCAATTGTTTTATCTAAAGACCAAGAATTATTAGGAGAAATAAGAGATATTCTTAAAAATAATAACAATAAATAAATGCAAGAGTATTTAGTTTACATATTATTAATTACACTACTCCTAGGATTAATAGCAGTCATTGTAATTTTGCTTAAGAAAAATTCTTCTTCTGATGTTTCAGAAAGGTTAATACAGCAATCAGAAAAACTTTCTCAACTATCTCAACAAAATACAGACTTAAGACAAGAGCTTGATAGAAAATTATCTGAAAATTATCGAAGTAGTCAGGAGCAATATGGACAAACCATTAAAACTGTTCAAAGTATTAGTGGACAATCTGCTAAGTTAATATCTGAGGTTACAGAAAAGCTAACCAAGCTTGATGAGACAAATAGACAGGTAGTAGACTTTTCTTCACAACTTAAAAACCTACAAGATATTTTAAAAAATCCTAAACAAAGAGGTGTTTTAGGTGAGTATTTTTTAGAAGAAACTCTAAAAAATGTATTACCACCTAATTCTTATCAAATGCAATATAATCTAGGAAAGAGTGATAAAGATGATAAAGATTTAATTGTAGATGCAGTTGTATTTGTTAAAGAAAAAATAATACCAATTGATGCCAAGTTTTCTCTAGAAAATTATGAGCGTCTTTTAAACACTACAGAAAAAGAGGCACGAGAAAAACTGGAACAAGAGTTTAAAAAAGATCTTAAAACTAGAATTGATGAAACTTCCAAATATGTATTACCGGATAGGGGTACAATGGAGTTTGCTTTCATGTTTATCCCTTCTGAGGCAATATATTATGATTTACTAGTTAACAAAGTTGGAACAGTTAAGGTTAACACCAGAGATTTAATTGAATATGCTTTTAGAGATAAGAAGGTAGTAATAGTTTCCCCTACATCCTTTTTAGCTTATCTTCAAACAGTTCTTCAGGGATTAAAAGCTATGCAAATTGAAGAGAAAGCTAAAGAGATTAGAGTTAATATTGAAAAACTTGGAAATCACATGGGAAGCTATGATGAGTTTATGAAAAAACTTGGAGGTTCAATGTCAACTACAGTTAATCATTACAATAATGCCTACAAAGAGTTTAAGAAAATAGATAAAGATATTACAAAAATAACTGATAAGGAATCTAATATTGAAGCTATGAAGATTGATAAGCCTGTTATATAATTTTTAATAAAATGAGCAAAGATTGTTATTTGGTAAAAAATGATGACAGTTTATCAAACAATCTTTTAAGGTTGTTTTCTTTTTTTGATATATTTAAACATCCTTTAACATTTTGGGAAATTAAAAACTACATAAATGAGACAAAAAAAGAAGATAGTATAATAATTTTAAAAACTCTAGATTTATTAATTGAAAAAGAAATTATAAAGTTTGAAAAAGGTTTTTATTTTTTAAAAGATAGTGAAAATATAGTAGATATTAGAAAAAAAAGATATAACTACTATCAAAGAAAATTGAAAAAAGCCAAAACATTTTCTAAACTATTTTCACTACTACCATTTGTTAAAATGATAGCTCTAGTTAACATGATTGGTAAATTTAATTTAAAAGATAAGGGAGATATTGATTTTTTTATAATAACAAAAGCAAATAGCATATGGATAACCCGTCTATATTGTGCCGGAATTGCTAAAGTTTTAAACAGTCGTCCAAGTAAAAAAACTAAAAAAGATAAAATTTGTTTAAGTTTTTATATATCAGAAAATAATTTAAATTTAGAAAAACTTAAATATGAAAACGGTGATCCATATTTTGATATATGGGAGAAAGATATGGATGTTATTTTTGATAGAGATAATTATTTTAATAAATTTAGACAAGCTAATTTAAAAAATAATAACAACAAAGAAGAAAATGAATTTAAAAGTTCAAAAAAAATATTAAACAAATTAGAGTACTTGGCTAAATTATTGCAGCTTAAGATAATGCCTAAGTCGTTAATAAAAGCTGCAAAATTAAACAAAGGTGTAGTGATTAATAATAATGTATTAAAATTATACCTTGTTGATAAAAGATTAATTATAAAAGAAAAATATGAGCAAAAAATTAGAAATTATTTTAGAGAAAATAACTAGTATATCTTTTTATTTATTTGTATTTTCTCTACCTTGGCAAATAAAGTATATTATTGAGCCAGCGGCTACTAATTTTAATGAAATTAGTTTATACGCTAGTCATATTTTTCTCTTTATTACCGTATTAAGTTTTTTGGTTTACAAGATTAAGAATGCTAAGTTTAATAAAAAAGTTTCTTTTATTTGGTTGCTTATATCTGGCTTTTCCTTATTTGTCTTTGCTTCATTCTTTTTTGCTCTTAATCAAGACCTCGCTTATTATCGCTTTATTGTCTATTTATTTTCTCTAGGTATATTTTTCCTATTAAGAGAAGAAGCAAGACCCGGAGCTTATGAAAGATCAATTATATCTAGAACAAAAACTATTATAGTTTTTATATCTTCCATTTTCTTTCACGCTACTTTAGCTATTTATCAATTTTTAACACAAAGCTCCTTTTCTTTTAAATATTTAGGTTTAGCTAAGCATAGTCCTGATGTTCTTGGAACCTCGGTAGTTGAAAGTGCCACTGGTAGGTGGTTAAGAGCTTATGGTGGTTTTGATCATCCAAATATTTTAGGTGGAGTATTAGCCTTTTCTTTAATTCTAGGCTTGTATTTATTGGTAAGAAAAAAAATCATTAGTTCTAAAAACGAAATGATCCAGTCCATGTTTTTATTTATTTTTTATTTCACAGGGCTTCTTGCTT
>JAQICS010000027.1 GCA_027858435.1 Patescibacteria group bacterium
ACTCTATCTCTTTTAATACTAAATTATTCTAAATCGGTATCTATTTTTTGGAAATTGCTTAGTAATATAATATTTTATTTTCTTTCCTTTTCTTTATTTTTATTTATTTTTAAACTAGGATACGGTTTTGACCCTTTTATTCATAAAGCAACTATGGATCATATTTCCCAAAACGGCTTCATTCTTCCTAAAAATCCCTACTATGTTGGTCAATATGGTTTAATTATATTTATTAGTAAAATAACGGGTTTAAGTATTGCTTTTTTAAATAAAGCACTAGTTGTAATACTTGCTTCCCTTCTGCTTCCAATTATTTTCTTCAAATATTTGAAAAAAATAAAAATAAAAAATAGCACCTCTATAATCCCCCTTCTTTTAGTTCTTGGTTTTTCTCCATTTATTTTTACAACTCCGCAAAACTTAAGTTATCTTTTTTTAATTCTAACAATTTTTTATTCAATAATTGAAAAAGATTTAAAAAAATCATTTATTTTCTCTCTTTCAACAGCAGCTATTCATCCATTAAGCGGATTACCTGCTATTTTCTTTTTTCTATTCTCTTTTGTTTATAGAAACAGAGATAAATTTAAAAAACTAAATAGAAAACTAATTTATGTAACTTTATTTTTATTAAACTCAATTGCTATTCCCTTTAGCTTATTCATTACAGCTGGTAAGGAGTTTAGTTTTAAATATTTAATTTCTAATTTAAGTTTTTATTTAAACAATGTTTTCAATTTATCTTTTGCAAATAAGGGTAATATATTTTTAAATACAAGCTATTTTTTTATAAACAACTATGTTTTGTTTATATTAATATTAATCATATTTTCTCTTATTTATATTAAAAAAATAAGTAAAGAAAATAGGATTTATAAAAGTATTTACATTTTATCTACCTTAAGTGCTGGATCGTTAATAATCTCGTTTCTTATCACCTCTTCTCTTAGTTTTTCAAATGTTATTTCCTATGAGCAAAGAGATTATGCTCTTAGAATTTTAAAGATTTTTTTAATTCATTTACTACCAGTAATAATAATATTTTTAAGTTTTATAGTTAATAAAATAAGAGATAAAAAAAAAGGTAATAAAATTTCGGCTATTAATTTAGCTTGTGTTTTAATTACTATTTCACTTTACTCATCTTATCCAAGAATTGATAAATATTATAATAGTCGTGGCTATAACACTAGTTATTACGACTTAAAAGCAGTTAATGAAATTGAAAGTGATGCAAATGGTAATAAGTATTTTGTATTGGCTAATCAACAAGTTAGCGCCGCTGCTCTTTATGAGTTTGGTTTTGAAAAAAATATATCAATTAAAAATAGCGAACACTACTTTTATCCAATCCCTACCGGAGGATTACTTTATAACTATTATTTAGACATGGTCTATGATAAACCAAGTTATGAAAATATAAAAAATGCCCTGGATTTAACCAAGGTAGATTTTGCTTATTTAGTGATAAACAAATACTGGTATAGAAGCGCAGAACTAATTAATATTGCTAAAATTGAAGCTGATAGTTACTTTGATATTAACAATGAAGTTTATATATTTAAATATATTAAATAATAATAATTATAGAAATAATATTAATAATTATTATTCTTCTTGATAATCCCATGTTGGACCAACTGAAAAATACTTACCTTCTTCACCTTGATTTACAAGTATCAATAAAGAAAATTCATCTATACTAACAGTTAAGTCATTTCTATTAAATAGATTCCAGGAAATTAATTTTCTTTCATTAACAGATAAATTTTCTTCTTTTCTGCTAGCAAAATTAGATATTTCTTCATAATCAGTTGATAATAATTCTTCTCCTTCAATTTGCTTAACAATAATTTTTTTTATACTTTCTAACTTATCAGATGTTTTCTCTAATTCTATAATCGCTGATCTAACCTCACTATCAATACTTAAAGCTCTAAACATTCCGGTAATCATATCAGTTTGTGCTATTAATTCGTTAACTAGAGATAAGTTATTTTCAATATTATAGTTTTCACTAAATCTAGAAAAACCTCCTAATCCACTACCTCCAACTTCTTTTTCCTCTTCAACAACCTCGTATCTATCCATTGGTGTTTGTAAATTTGCCCATGCTGCAGCTGATGTGTCTAAAACTCTTTTTTTCCAAATATCTGTACTGCCATAGACTGGGAAATAATCCTTATCCTCTTTTAAATACTTTTTAATATAATCTAAACTTGAATAAAAATTATTAATTTTCTTTCCTACACTTAAATTAACATTGTCTTTTAAAGAATTAGATCGCAACTCATAATTTTTATAATTCGTGTTTTCTTTAAAATATGAATTTCCAGTTAATGGATACACTAAATTAATAATATCAAAAGCTATACCATTACACCTTTCAATATTTCTATCAATTCTACAACTTGTAATATTATTATCAGCTACCTCTTCTTCCTGATATACTCCTGTTTCTGGATATGTTAATTTTTTAAATAAATAGTTATCAGGAGAAAATGGTTCTGATAATAATCTAAAGCCAATATTTTTCTTATTTTCAGAAATATTTCTATCAAGTGCGCCTTGTGACTCTAAAAACTCATATCTTGCAATTTCATCTACATATTTTTCTAAGTTTTTATCAAAATCTGTATTACTTCTTACAAATAATTCATTAATATTATAATCATCACCAAAAACAGAATTTAGAGCTTGGTGATAATATATATAGTTTAAACTATCCTTTAAACCTTTAAAGAAAGAAATTAATTTATATATTCTAGCCCAACGATTTTTAAGACTTGGAGTGGAATAAAAATCATCAGCAATCATTGAAGCTGCAATTAAGTTAATTTGCCAATCTTCTTTATCAAGACCACAGTCTACACAATTGTCATTTTTATAATAAAGAGGAAAAACAGAATTTAACCATTTGTTTGTTAAATAAAAATTATTTAATTTATCATTATTTTTATAATCACTTGGCACAGTAAAATCGTTATAATCTATTTCATAAAGAAAGGTTGGCGATTTTTCTATTTTATTACCTTCTCTTATAAGCTCTACTTCTTCTTCAACCTCTGGCCTTATATTTTCCGGTATTTTTACTGTAAATTTATTAGCTTCGGCTTTTGAAAATTTATCACTGGATAAATTAATATTAGTTTTAACTATCTGACTATTAATTGGCTTTAATAACTCTAGGGCTACAGCAAAATAAACAGTTTCTAACCTTGCTGCCTCTAAGATAGTATCATTAACATTTCCTACCTCAGACAACCTGGCCTCGTAGCGTTTTTTAGCTGCTTCAAACATTGAATAAGAAACTTCAAATAAATCATCAAAGAAAATGTTTTTTTCTACATCTTTAAAAGCTGTTTTAATAGAATTTTGTTGATAATATATTAAAAAATCAGAAGTAATTAAAATCGGTACTTGATATTCTTTTAAAGAATCATAGATAGAATAAAAATCTTTATCGTAGGCTCCCCAAGGATTATCTATTTTAGCAAAGCCATTACTATTTAAATCCTCTATAACTGAATCTAAACTTAATTTACGAGACACATCATAATAATTTAATACATCAACTTTTACATTAATGGGTAAATTATAATTAGAAAAACCTGGTTGAATATTATTATTAGATTCTTGATAATAATCAATAAAAGCTAATTTTTCAACGCCAGAATCAGTACTTGTGCCTATATCTATATAATTTTCCTCTTCACCGTTTTCAAAGTTTTCTAATTTAGGAAAATATGTTTCTTCCTCTTCTTCTTGAGATTCTTCTTTCTGGTCAGCCTTATTTTCTGTATCATTATTTGTATTATTTTTGATAACAAAATTCCAAACAAAAAATATTACTAAAATTATTACTACAATTAAACCTAGTAATATTAAAATTGTCTTTTTGTTAAAAAACCCTCCCCCACCTGAAGAAGAGGTATCGGAGATAGTAGGGTTCTCTGAAGACAAAGCTCCTGGTAAATCTGCTGGCATATATTTATTTTAAATATTTATATTTATTTCTAACATGCTCATCATGAGTTTTAGCATAATATATTTGACCTCCCTCGTAGGCAGTCAAAAAGTACAAATAATCAGTTTCCGTAGGATAGATAGCAGCTTCAATAGCGGCTATCCCTGGGTTACAAATTGGTCCTGGTATAAGGCTTCTATATTTATAACTATTGTAAGGAGAATCAACATCTAATTCACTACCACTGTGAGCTGGGTTGTTATCATTAAATATATAAGAAAGAGTTGCATCTGATTGAAGAGCCATGCCAATACCTATTCTATTCCAAAATATTCCAGAAACAATTTTGGCATCTTTTAGATCCTTCTGCCCGGAAATTGGTGCTTCTTTTTCAATTATTGAAGCCATAGTTATAATTTCATGAATTGTTTTACCTTGTCTTTCAATTTCTGCTCGCATTTCTGCAGTTAATTTTCTATCAAAATTATTTAACATTTTTACCACTAATTCTTTAGGACTTGAACTAGCAAATATTTGATAGGTATCTGGAAAAAGGTAGCCTTCTAAATCCAAATTAACCGGTTTACTTTCTAGAAAACTATATTGACTTTCCCAATCTGTGGCTAATTTTTGATCTTTAGAAGAATCATCAATATTTCTTTCTCCAATTTGTTCAAGCATTTCCTCTTCGCTCCACTTATTTTTAAAGTTATTAATAATGTCACTATTTCTCCAACCTTCTAAGATAGTAACTTTTTCTTCTTTTCTTTCAAGCACTTGAGGCTCTACTTCTTTTTGTCTGTTGTCTTTTATATTAGAAATAATTTTGGAAATTGAAAAAACAATAATTAATATTACTGTTAAAATTACTAAAGAATAAAGAATTAAATATTTCTTATTTTTTTTAGTTTTAATTATTTCATATTTACTTTTCATCTTTTTGTTCTTTTAATTCTTTAGCTCTAGCAATTAACTTTGAACTGGCTCTAATTTTTTTACCCAAACCATCAACCATTTCAATGTCTAACTTTTGACAAACTGGATACTCTGGAACATCGTCAATATTTTTTCGATCACCACCATTAGCAAATATATCTGGTTTTATTTCTTCTAAAGACTTACAAACTGTCAGGTCTTTATCAATTGAAAGAAAAACTTCATCAACACCCCTTAAGGCAGAGATTATTTTAGTTCTATCATCTTGATTCATAAAAGGAACACTTCCTTTTGCCTTAACCTGATAATCACTGTTTATAATAACTATTAATTTATCTCCCAATTTCTTAGCCATTTCTATCATTTCCAGGTGCCCAACATGAAGGGGGTTAAAATAACCAGAAACAGCTACTCTAATTTCTTTATTTTTACTCATAAATAATCTTTAATTTTGTATTGATATTATAGCAAAATTTATCTAAAGAAAAAAGCGTCCTATATAAGACGCTTTTAATTTTTTACTCTTCATTTAAAACAATTATCAAGGTTCGTTCTCCCAGTTTACTCTTATTGTCATCACGACAAACTGAAAAGTGCCAAATACCACTACCAAATTTTGTTAAAACCGGACATAAACCGTTTTCTTTATTGAAACCATAAATTTGATAATTTTTTGGTATACGCTTTTCTTTGTGTAAACTCTCACTAAGCCACACACTGGCTAAACCATAAAACCCGGGAAAACTTCCATTCTTATCAATAAACCTTTTAGCAAAAGCATGAGAAACGGGTTCCCTGGGACGATAAAACGATACTTTAAACCTTTTGTCGGCTAACAATTTTGTTCCCTGAAAACTTTCAAGCCTATGATCAAAGTTGTATCCATGCTGATAAAAAGCGTTTCCTACAATGGCTAGCATTTCACTTTCTTTTATACATAAACCCTGAAAACTAAATTCAAGCAAGAATTCAAAAACATCCTTTTGGGCCTCTTTTTTATATGAGGTTACCATTTTTTTGGCTAAATGATTACCTTTAGAGTTGACAATTCTCTTAATCATAGCATCTTCAAGTCCAGCTCTTTTCAAACAAAGTTGAAACTCATGAACCATACCTAAATAGTCACACATTCCATTGTTTTTCATTTTTCAAATTTTAAAAGTTCATACTTCTCGATTATTTTCCTTCGAGTTAAGGATTTTTTCATTTCATTTAAAGATATCATTAATATGGATATTAGTCAATATTACTTTATTTGTAAATTTATAGTAAAATAAAAAAAGATAAATCGTTTAAATATTTATATGCATATTTGGCAAAGTGTAATTTTAGGTGTAGTAGAAGGTCTTACTGAGTTTCTTCCAATCTCTTCAACTGCTCATTTAATACTAACATCTGAAATTTTAAAAATACCTTCAAGTGACTTTTTAAAAACATTTAATATATCCATTCAATTAGGGGCAATTCTAGCCGTTGTTTTATTATATTGGAAAAAGATTATTAATTCTAAAAAAATTATTTATAGAATAATAACTGCCTTTATACCAACCGCTATTATTGGTTTTACAATTTATGGTTTAGCTAAATCATTTTTAATGGATAGCTTACCATTAATTGCCTCTACTCTATTTTTAGGTGGTATCATATTAATTATCTTTGAAAAAAGATATAAAAAGAAGAATAATCTAAAAGAAATAAGTCAAAACAATGAAAGCAAAAAAGATGATGAAGATGATAAAGAACTAGAAAAAATTACATTAAAACAATCTATTATTATTGGTATAGTACAATCCTTAGCCATTATTCCCGGTGTATCACGTTCAGCTGCTACTATTATTGGAGGGCTATCTTTAGGCTTAAGCAGAAAAACAATTGTAGAATTTTCTTTTCTGTTAGCTGTCCCTACAATGTTTGGGGCAACGTTTTTAGATTTATATAAAAGCCAAGACACTATACTTCTTTTAACAAAATCAGAAATACTTGTTTGGATAATTGGTTTTGTTATTTCTTTCTTTACTGCTCTTATTGGTATTAAATTCTTACTTAAATATATAAAAAAGAATGATTTTATATCATTTGCTTGGTATAGAATTGGTTTAGGTATTTTAATTGCCTTATTTCTATTTATTTAGCTTCAATCAAAAGGAATATGAAATCCTGTTTTATAAGAGCGAATAGCCTCATATAATAATTTTTCATTATAACGATAATCTTGACCATTTCTGGTGCCTGGATCATTTACGATAAACTCTTTATTTCCATAATCATATCCTTTAATTAATAGCATATGCCTTTCTGGACCATCTCCGGTGAAATTAGGATTATTAAGTGCTTTTCCATTTGTTTGAATTATTAAAACATTTCCCTTCTCTAATTCTTCTATCATTTCAAAAGATGAACTAATTCTAATAATTTCTGCATTTTTGTACTCAAAATAATCTTCATACATCCAAGTTATAATATCTCTAAGAGAAGTGTCTCTATACTCTCCGTATTTTTCTTGCTGAAAATCAGCTAAATCAACAATCTCATCTCTCCACATTTCCTTGCTATATTCCGGTATATTATATACCCAGGAAATAGACATCAAAACACTCGCCTCTTCACAGGCGTCTTGTTGTCTTGGGTCATCCCATTCAAACAAGGGTGCCTGAGAAGTAAAAGGAACATTATTGTCTATATTTTTTGTCTGTGAAAAAACAAAAAAGGCCGAGAAAAAAATCCCGACCAATACGGTTAAAATAATTGAATTCTTTCTCTTTTTTTTATTGTGCAATCCAGCCTCCATCGACATATAATATTGAACCAGTTACAAACTTAGACTCATCACTTGCTAAATAAACAGCGGCATAGGCAATATCATCAGGCTCACCCATGTGACCTAATGGAATTGAACCTCTAACAAACTCCCCTGCTTTAGGATCAGCATCAATTCCTTTGGTCATTTCGGTTAGAATAAAGCCAGGAGCAATTGAATTAACTCTAATGCCGTCTGGAGCTAGCTCTAAAGCGCTTGTTTTAGTTAATTGATTAACACCACCTTTTGAAGCACTGTAGGCACCAGCGCCTCTGAATCCAACTTCTCCTAAAATAGATGCCATGTTAATAATTGAACCTTTTACTCCCTTTTCTTTCATATAAGCGGCTGCTCCTCTTAAACCATAAAATACACCATTTAAATTAATATCAATTACTTTTTGCCAGTTCTCATCACTTAATTCATGAATATTACCCGTAGTTCCAATTCCCGCATTATTTACAATAATATCCAATTTACCAAATCTATTAATTGTTTCATCAATCAAAGCCTTAACTTCTTCCGACTTTGAAACATCTGCTTTCATAAAAAAGGCTTGTTCACCTAAACTTTCAATGCCTTCATATTCATTTATATCAGAAAAAACTACCTTGGCTCCTTCTTTTATATACATTTTTGCAATTGCTCTGCCAAGCCCACTTGAGGCTCCAGTTACTATTGCTACTTTATCTTTTAATCTCATATTTTTATTGTTATTAATTATTAAGTATTAATAATATATCATGATTATTAATTCCAACCAAGATTAGCAATTAGCCCACCAAGATAATAATTTACAACTATTACAAAAGTAGCAATTGCTAAGTGTTCAATAATAACCTTAACTGCTTTGCTATTATTGTTCTCTGCTAATTTTAAGCTTTGAAATATCAAAACAACAGCACCCCATACCAAGGAAACGTAAATGGCTGGGTAAATTGGAAGAAATATTATTGGTATTAAAAATGAAGCGGCAAAAATCATTTTAAAAAGAAGGGTAAATAAAGTAGCTTGCCAAACTTGTTTCTTACTAAAATTTCCTTCTGATTCTTTAGCAATATGAATACCTAATGAATCAGAAAAGGAGTCGGCAATAGCAATCATCACAATACCGCCAATAATTGCTAATTTGGACTGAGTACTAGCAGCCAGTCCAACCATTAAACCTAAGGTAGTAATTACTGCAGAAGCTAGTCCAAAACCAAAACCAATTTTTAATCCTTTTAACATAATTTATTTAATAAAGTATAAAATATCTTGAATTATTCCATATAATAACGCTAGAGTGGAAAGAATAAATATAAAAACATAATTCCATTTTGACAAACTTGTTTGTAGCCCCTTTAAAATATAAACAAGTGAATTTCTCTCCTCTTGATTTAATGGAGTTCTGTCTCTAATCTTATCTACTAAAGATAAATCAGTAATTAAGCGATCTCTTTTATTTTCCACCTTATAGCGATGAGCAAAATACCATACAAACCCAATCGTTCCAATATACCAAGAAATTTGTACCGCCAAAGGGCTGTAGTGGTTTAAAACCACAATAATACGATAAGCAATAGTGGCTATTATTCCTAAAACAAACATCCACTTTCGATAAAATTTATGACTTAATGCTAGCATATTAAAATATAAAAATTTCTTTAATTTTCATTTCTTTATCTAATGATATGGAAGTTTTTTGTTATTCTAATTTTGTTGGTTGGAAGCAAGCATAATTTTGTCCACCAAATCATAAGCTGAAATATTAGAATGATAATCAACATCCAAATCATTGGCAATAGATTTTAACTGTCGCAAAGAATCTTCGCTTCCGTCTTTAATTAGCGATTTTAGGAAATCAAAATTCGGCTGGCCATGATTATTTAACCAATTTTCAATTCCCTCTCTTTCTTCAGCCCTATCACCTTTATTATCTTGTTCAAAATTGTCATCTTTCATATAATATCATTTTATATCTTAAGTATAGCACAAAAAACAATTTATTTAAAAATGGAAAATTTAAAACAAAAAATATTGTGTAATTTACTTAAAATTTACTATAATACATATATTATTGATAGCTTTTTTAATAAAGCTTAAAAAAATATAAAATACTAAAAACTTTAGTTTTAGTAATCGTTGGTAGTTTAAACTGGGGCTAGTCGGATTCTTTCAATTTGATTTAGTAGCTACAATCTTTAAAGATATGACTACAGTTTCTCATATTGTTTATGCTCTTGTTGGATTAAGTGCTCTATTTACAATTGTTAGACTTCCAAAAGTTAGCAAATAAATCAATTAAAGAAAAAAACGCCCATTTTTAATTAGGCGTTTTTTTGTTATATAAACGTATTTTAATTACTTCATTTTAAATAATTAAACTAAGTTAATCCATTTTTATTAAAACATTCAACATATTTTTTATCATGCATACTTAAATGTTCAACATGCCAATCTTCTAAAAAATCAATTAAATCAAATAATATTTCTGCCCCCTCTAAATCAAATCTTTTTTTAAATTCTTCTACTTTAAGCTTTAAATCATTGTGTTGTTTTTTGTGTTCTTCGGCTAAAGAATAATTGAATTTATCAAAATACCGTTCTTCTGTAGCAAAATGAAAATTAGTATAAGAAATTAATTGTTTTAAAATATTAGAAATTTCTTTTTCTGATTCATCTTTTTTTAAAACTACATAAAGACTATTCAAAATACTTAAAAACATTTTATGTTGTTTATCTATCTCTTCCACGTTAACACTTAAAAAATCTAAGAAAACCTCAATTTATAACTACTTAGTTTACAATTTAATTAACACAATATAATTATATTATACGTTTTTTAAATTTTTTTTACAATTCTTAACTTAAAAATATTTAAATAAATAAAAAAACCTTAGAATGTTTTAAAACCTAGGCCTAGGCAAAAGTAACGTTACTTAATTTTAAAGTTAACTTATTATTTTAAGAATAAAGTTCATTGAGTTCTACTAAAAATATTCTAAGCTATATTGAAATAAAATTAAAAAAAGCAAATTTAACAATAGACTTAATTAAATATGTAAATAATAATTAACTTTATCAAAATTTAATATTTTTTATTTTTCATTTTTGTCTTGTAAATATTTTGTATTCTTATTAGACACAATACTCTCCCCAATTTAGGAATAGAAGAACTTGTTAAAATAGCTACAACATCTATAATAGAAAAATACCAAAGGTCTTTATCTTCATTAAAGTTACGTCGAATAAGTTTTAGATCATGATACTGTTTTTTAAACTTATTAAAGCAATACCTCATGTTAGCACAATGCTGCAAGGAGGGTGGAATTCAAACTAAGTGGACCGCTTCAACACTTCTTTTTAGTTTAATATTAGCTAACAATATTGAATTTAATTATTAAAAACTGTACTTTATTTTAACTCAAAATTGCAATTTCATACATAATCTTATATAATCTTATATATAAACTATATAAGATTATGTATAATAAATTCTACAACAGAATAAATAAGCTACCTCAGAATATTCTTGATTTAATTGATAAGATAGATTTACTTAAAAGCAAATGGGTGGCTGGTGCTGAGCTAGATCAACAAACTCTGGGTAATTTAAAGAAATCTATTTTAATTACTTCCACTGGTGCTTCAACTCGTATTGAGGGGTCGGAATTATCAGATGAAGATGTAAAACGATTAATGCGAGGGTTATCGATGCAAAAGTTTAAAGATCGCGACAAACAAGAAGCACAAGGTTATTTTGATTTACTAACAAATGTTTTTGAATCATATAAATCAATTCCCTTCGCCGAAAGTACAATTAAGTTTTTTCATCGTGAACTATTAAAATATTCCGAAAAAGATAATTTGCATCGTGGTGAATATAAAAAGGATGAAAATAAGGTGGCAATGGTATCACCAATTGGTGAACCAATAGAAATATTATTCGATACGACAACGCCGTGGCTGACACCAAAAGAAATGCAGGAATTGGTTGAATGGACACAGACAGCTTTCTTGGAAAAGTCTGCTCATCCATTAATTATCATTGGGAATTTTTTAGTAGAGTTTTTACACATCCATCCTTTTACCGACGGCAATGGTAGACTATCTCGAATCCTAAGCAATCTTCTAATGCTACAACATGGCTATGAGTATATGCCATATGTTTCACAGGAAAAACTAATTGAAGATAATAAACCAGAATATTATATTGCCCTAAGAGCGAGCCAAAAAACTTTAAGAACCGATAAAGAAGATATTAGTGCTTGGCTAACTTTTTTCTTAAAGATTATTTTAGAGCAATCAGAAAAAGCGATTAATATTATTTCTCATGAAGAAGTGTCTAAGTTGTTATCACCACAACAAAATATTGTTTGGGAATACATATCAAAACAGACTGGTGTAGTTACTCCATTAGAAATTTCTCGGGCAACCAGTATTCCCAGGCCGACTATTAATCAAGTGTTGAATAAATTACTGCAATTAAAATGGATTGAACGTATTGGTGTTGGTCGAACGACAAGGTATAAGAAAAGATAAAAAAAGCAGACATTTTCGTGTCCACTTTTAGGGGTACAGTTCACCTCTTTAGCTTGCTCTTTTAAAAAAGCCTTAAGCTCAGTAAATTTTACCCCTCACCAAGTATTTAAAGTTATAATTTTCATAAATTGTATTTTTATATTTTTATTTCATCACCGACATGTAATTTTTTAACATAAAAATAGAATCAGCTTTCAAATGATTTCTAATCCACGCTTTTTCTTTCTCACTATCAACAAGCTCTCCCAGACCGTGCAATATCTGATTATCTTTTACCTTTTCTATAAAGGCTATACAATCAGCTAAATATTCCTTAGTAGCTTTAGCAGTTCTGTCCTTAATCACTCCCTCATTAATATCCCAATTGCTTTTAGCGAAATAATGAATATCATAAATATCTCTCGAGGCAGTTTCATTTCTTTGAGTTAAAGCCGAGAGCTTACTTGCAAATAAGTAATCTTTTTTAGCAACAAACATCGAGATGCCAAGATATTCTTTTATTTCGTAATGATCCTTAATATTTTTTACCAATTTTCTAACATTAATTTCAATTTTAATATTTTGATCATCCTCGCCATAGGAAAGCAGGGCAAAAATAGTAACCCCTTTAATCCACTGATCTTTTACCTCTCCGTATTTACTTAAAATGTCCACAATTTTTTTAAGGACAATCACCTGATTTTCTTCGTTCACTACTAATAAATCAAAGTCCAAATCTACCGAAAACCTCGGCAAATTATAAAAAAAGTAAGCACAGGTACCACCCTTAAATCCTAAAAGAGGACTAATAGTAATATCGCTATAAATATCTTTCAAAACTCGACCCATTATTAATTGATGTTTTTCCCTATTGAGCATAATTTTTACGATATTTATTCAAGCGCTTTATTAATTCCTTGTTGTTATAAATTTTTACCAACTCACCACATTTTTCCCAGTCGATTAATTTTAAATTGTCAAAATAATAATTCGGGAATAAATAAATCATATCTAAGAATGCTCGTTCAGTAGTGGCTATACTATAGTTATCTTTACTAACAATTCCAGCAGGGTTAAATAGAACTAGATCTTTTAATTTTCTAAAAGTAAAAGTATTTTTATCTATAATTATTGTTTTCGGCCATTTAGAAGCTACAAATATCGTATTATAGTGTTGAAAAATAACACCAGCCTCTCGCAAAACTGTTTCAAAACTAATATAAGATGGGGTGTAAATACTAGCCGCTAGCTCTTTCGGGCTATAGTCTTTATTTTTGGCAAAAATTCCCCGAGTTAACCTAATCAAAGCTTTTTTCTTTACATAATAGGCGGTTTTAGCATATAAACTTTCTTCGTTATTTTCTTGCCAAAGTAAAGCCAAATCCTTACTGGATAGGATTGTTTTGGTAGATTGATATAATTTTGCTATTAAGCTGTCCATATTAATAATGTTTGACCGAACTGATAATTATTCACAGTTCCATTGTACATTATTAGAAAAGATTTGTCAACCTAGTTAACTTTGGAATACTTATTATTTATATAAATATCAGCTAAAACCATGGATTATTCAATAATATTTTGCTTACCCCCTATCTAGCCTTAGAACTTTTAGACACCAAAAAATAAGGCTTAACCTTATTTGTTGTTTAATGCGGGGAGAATTAGATTTAAACTAAGTTAGTCACTTCGATACTTTTTTGTCTTGCATTAAGTAAATTATGTTATTTTACCTGACTGAACTATTTCTAATAATTCTTTATGGAGAAAGCCATTAGAAACTATACAGCCAAGACCATCTTGGTCATATCTTCTTTCATCACCATTTAAATCGGTAACCTTTCCACCAGCTTCTTCGGTAATAATCTTCAAAGCAGCAACATCATGTCCAAACTTGCCGTAGAATATACCGCCAATATATTTACCATTAGCCACCTGTATACCGCCATAAATAAACGATGGAAATTTCATTACCTTACATTTTTCTTTACTCAGAATACCAATAAGGGGTAAATTAGAAAATCCGACATCCCTTCCAGAAGCTCCAGTACTTAAATAGGTGTTTTTTAATTTATCATCATCTAATACTTGTATTTTCTGGCTATTTCTATAGGCACCACCACCCTTTTCAGCCCAATACATATTTTTCATTATTGGATCATTAATTACCCCTAACACCGGTAACCCAGTTGCTTGGTCTACTAAGGCAATAGAAAAAACAAAAATCGGCATGCCACACGAAAAAGCCATGGTGCCATCTATTGGATCACAGACCCATATATATTTTGAATCTTTTTTTATATCGCTTTTTTCTTCTCCATAAATACTGTGCCGTGGAAAAGATTCATTTATTCTTTTTATAACTAAATCATTTATTTCCGTGTCGGCTTTAGTTAATGGGGTGTTATCTTCTTTCCAGACGCTTTGTACTTCAAAGCTAAAATATTTTAGCGCTATCGCTTCAGCTTCTGTTGCTAATTTTTTAGCAAATTCTAGATATTGTTCCATAAGAATTAGTTTAGCTTAAAAACTTTAAATATTTTATTATATTAGCACAAAATCCACAATAAATAAATTTATTAGTTCGCTATCCCACGTACTCATTAGTGAGTCTTTAGAATTATACCAAAAACCCCGTAAATACGAGGCTTATAGGTCTATCCGATACTAAATTGTCTTGGCGGGGAGCAAGCGATTCGAACTAAGTGGGTCGCTGCGATACTTTTTTGTCTTACATTACTTAAATATATAAATATCAATTCCATCAATTCCATAAAACTTGATTTAATTAAACAATCGTGTTAATTTTTAATGATCCTAAAAATTAGCAAAAATGAAAAGTACTTTAATATCAGAAAGTTGTCCAGAGCTTGTTTTAATAAAACAATCAAAAGAAGCCCTGTCCGTTGAACAAAGATTGGAGATTAATCCAAAAGTAAGAGAAATGTTAGCGGTGGCGGATAATGGAATTATTATTTACGCCGCTATAATGTTTCATCATGATTTAGCGTTTCGAGAATTGAAAAAAAGAATCGAAGGCGATCGCTTTAATGACCTAGAAGAATTATTTTATTTGATGGATCGAATGTATCCTGATTATCACGGCAAAGCTCATAACAAAGTGTTCAGTCTGACTTGGCAAAGAATAATTACAGTATCTAAATCTAAACCAACCGAAGAGATCGTAAATATCATTAAGGAGTACGGATGCCACGCCCATCTATTAGGGGACGACCTAACAATTATCGATGATATTTTAGAAGACAGGAATGATTTAGATGAGATTACTAATATTCTTTCATCATTGGGCTTTAAGCCAGAAGAATTAAGTTTAACTTTAAGAGACCGCCCTAGAAATTAGAGGCGGTTTTTATTTTTATATTTAATTAGTTCGCTATCCCACGTACCTATGGGTAAGTGGATCTTTAGAACTATACCAAAAAGCCCCGTAAATACAGGGCTTCGTGGGTTGCATGATACTAAATTGTCTTGGCGGAGAGAGAGGGATTCGAACCCTCGATACGGGTAAAAGCCCGTATAACACATTAGCAGTGTGCCGCTTTCGACCACTCAGCCATCTCTCCTTACATAATTTTTAAACCATGACATTTTATATAAAATTATGTTATAATAACTATATAAAATAAAGATTTTATTGTCAAACAATTTTAACCTTATTTTATCTTTTAATAATACTTAATATTATATAATATGACACAAGAAGAAATAAATAAAATTAATTGGAAAATTCCTGAATTTAATATTCCTAAAAGAAGTCGTTATTGGTACATTGCTGTAATTGTTCTAGGAATTCTATTAATATTTTTCTCATTTTTTAGTTTAACTATCTTCCCTTTTTCTTTTAATTTCAGAAATTCTGATAACAATTTTCTTTTTGCTGTAATTATTCTATTATCCTTTTGGGTAATGTATGTAATTGAAAAAAAAGGCCCAAGAACAATAGAACTTGAATTAAATGGGGAGGGTTTGGTTCTAGAAGATAAGCTTTATGAATATGATCAATTTAAGGATTTCTGCGTTATTTATAAACCAAAACAGGAAATAAATAACCTTTACATGAATTTCAACAATGGGGCAAAATTTCGAATATCAGTACCTCTTGGTGAATTAGATCCATTGATGGTAAGGAACTTTTTAATTAAATATTTAGACGAAGACTTAGATAGAACAGATCCTCCAGTATCTGAACAACTTTCTAAATTATTAAAATTATCCGAATAAGGTTGACTTGGATGCTTTGATATAATAATATAGATGAAGTTAAAATTTCAAATATTAGCCTTCGTCGTTCAACGGATAGGACGCGAGATTGCGGATCTTGAAATCCAGGTTCGATTCCTGGCGAGGGCACAGATAAAAAGCGCTAAAGCAATCAAGCATGATTATTCAGCGCTTTTTATATATACTATTTAATATGATTAGACTTAATTCACCTCTAACTGAATTAAAGGGGGTAGGAGAAAAAACGGAAAAGAGTTTAAAACAATTAGGCTTAAAACAAGTGGCTGATCTTCTTTTCTTTTTACCTTTTCGCTATGAAGAATATAACAACATAAAAGATGTTTCTAATTTAGAAATAGGTCAATTTGCTCAAATTGAGGGAGAAGTATCTTTAATTGAAGGTAGGAGGGGTTTTAGAAAAAGAATTCATGTTACTGAAGCAATGCTTAATTCAAATGGAGAAAACATTAAGGTAGTTTGGTTCAATCAACCCTATTTAACTAAATCAATTAAAGTAGGTGACAGATTATTAATTAGAGGAAAGGTTGGTGAAGGATATTCAGGTCCAAGCTTTGTTTCTCCAGAATACAAAAAAATTGATAATTTAAAAATCAATCTTGATAAAAACGTTAAAGATATTCAAGCTGTATATCATTTAAACCCATCCCTAAATCAATACACCATTAGACGTTTAGTAAATGATTACATTTCTTTAGCTAACAAGATACCTGAATGGCTACCTAAAAATATTTTGAAAAAGCTAAATTTAATTAGTTTAAGCGAGGCCATTAAAAAAATACACAACCCAAAGAACATTAACGACATTGAAGAAGCACAAAAAAGAATTGCTTTTACCGAACTTTTCATGCGTCAGCTAAAATCACAAAAAATTAAAGCTGAACTAGCTCAAAGAAAAGCTCCACTTCTAAAATTTAAAAAAGAAGAAACAAATGATTTTATCAACTCTCTTCCTTTCAAATTAACCCTAGCCCAAAAAAGATCAGCCTGGGAAATATTACAAGACTTGGAAAGAAATCAACCAATGAATAGATTACTTGAAGGTGATGTTGGTAGTGGTAAGACAGTAGTAGTAGCTATTGCTATTTTAAACACTTTTTTAAACAAGAAAAAAAGTGCCTTAATGGTACCGAGTGAAATTCTCGCCCGACAACACTATTTAACTCTTAAAAAAATATTTAGTAGTTACGATATTTCTATTGCTCTCAAAACTCGTTCTTTTAAAGAAGGTGAGGCTAAAAAAGCTGACTTAATCATTGGTACTCAGTCATTAATTCAAAAAAGAGCAGATATTAAAGATATTTCGTTTGTGGTAATAGATGAACAACACCGTTTTGGAGTTTATCAAAGAAAAAAACTTATTGATGAAAATAGAAATGAAGTAGATAATATAAGTCCCCATTTTCTATCACTAACTGCCACCCCTATTCCCCGCTCATTATCACTAGCTATTTATGGAGATCTAGATCTGTCAATTATTGATGAAATGCCTGCTGAAAGAAAAGAGTTAAAAACAAGTATAGTTAAAAATAATAAGAGAGAGGATTTATATAATTTTTTAAACAAAAAAATTAAACAAGGAGAACAAGCTTTTATCGTCTATCCGTTAATTGAAGAAAGTGATAAATCAAGTTTTAAGGCGGTAGAAAAAGAATATATAGAAATAACTAAAAAATATTTTCCAAATTTAAAATGCGAAATTTTACATGGTAAGGTAAAAAAGAAAGAGAAAGAAAAAATAATGACTGACTTTGCTAGCCAAAAAATAGATATTCTTTTTGCTACCACAGTTATTGAAGTTGGAATCGATATACCAAACGCTACTATTATGGCAATTGAGAACCCGGAAAGATTTGGTTTAGCTCAGTTACATCAGTTAAGAGGACGGGTTAATAGAAGTGACAAACAATCATATTGTTTTCTGTTATTAAACGAAAAAAAACTAAGCTCGAAAAGCTTAGAAAGACTTAAAATTCTAGAAAAATATAAGAATGGATTATCTCTTGCTAAAAAAGATTTAGAATTACGTGGAGCAGGTGAAGTTTTTAGTTCTATGCAAAGCGGATTTAGTGAAATTTCTTTAGCTAAAATATTTAACTACGACATAATTAAACTTGCACAAACCGAAGCAAAAGAATTAATTGAAAATGATACAAACTTAGATAATAACCCTTTAATTAAAAGAAGGCTGGGCTCATTTGAAAAAGATTATCATTTAGAATAAAAAAAAGACAAGTTATTCACCTGTCTTATACTTTTTTATTAATAATTTTTTTATTAACAACCTTTAATTCTTGCATTTAAGCTTTTAAACGCTTTACTTTTTACTGTAAAGTAAAGTGCGGCAGTGCTTGCAATAAAAATTGCAAAGGCAGGAAAAATATCTTCTTCAGTAAATGCCACATCCATTAAAGTTCCTAAAGCTGAAATTGATACAAAAACTAATAAAACTACTAATAATGAAATTCCTAAATGAATTAAATCTCTTTTCATAATATATATTTTTTTGTTTTCAAAAGAACTAATTTATTACTTTAATATTGTATCACTTATTGGTTCTTTTGTCAATACCTAGAAGGCTCTACGTTGAAAAGTGTGTATAGCTCCAGAGCAAAGCGAAGGGCAAAAGACCTAGAATAAGCTTCCTGACATAAGTCTCCACATTCTTGAAGCCGAATGATTTTCTTTTGATTAA
>JAQICS010000035.1 GCA_027858435.1 Patescibacteria group bacterium
TCACAGGACTTCTTGCTTTAATTTTTTCTTTTTCTCGTGCTTCTTGGTTAGCCTTTGTTGTTAGTTTAATTACTTTGCTTATAGTTTTCCTTGTAAAAAAGAATTTATCAGCCTTTAAGAGACTTTTAATTTTAACTTTTTTCTCTTTAATTTTAGCGGGTATAATATTTGTTCCTTTTAGCGATCTTTTTACTGGGCGCCTTCAAGCCTCCGGTAGGTTAGAGGAAAAATCATTAAATGAAAGACAGGCTCAAGTTTATGAAGCCTCTGATTTATTAAATCAGAATTGGTTATTTGGAGTAGGTTTAGGAAATTATACGCAAAAATTAAGAGAAAATGATGAAACCAAAAAAGCCTATTGGCAATATCAACCAGTTCATAACTCATTTTTATTGCTATTATCTGAAACTGGAATTTTTAGCTTATTATTTTTCCTAGCTATTTTAATTGCTCTTTCAAGAGATAAAAGAAAAGCAGAATATTTTTGGCCTATTATTTTAATGCTTCTTATTTTACTTACCTTTGATCATTGGTTAATTAGTTTGCCATTTGGTACACTTTTTCTTTTCTTTGTTTTAGGATTAATATAACTGCCTACTGTTTATTTGATAATTTTTTTGTAAATAAAGCAAATCTTTTTCAAGATTCTTTAAAGTCTTTTCAATTTTAATTACCTCTTCTTCATTTTCAGCTTGAACATTTTTTAAGTCTTGTTCAATTAAGCTAAGAATGGTAGCGATAGTGCCAAAATAATCTTCTTTTTTGATATGAAATTTTACACTTTCTCTATCATTTAGAATTAAGTAGTTTTTTCCTATTTTATACTTTTTCATTGAATTATGCTTTTGTAATCATCTGCGCTAATTAAGATGTGATCTAAAACTTCGATTCCAATAATTTTACCAGCTTCAATTAAATTTTTAGTTATTTCAATATCAGCGTCACTTGGCTCTAGGCTACCAGAAGGGTGATTGTGAGCTATAATAATAGCGGCAGCTGAATATTCAAGGGCTGGTTTAAACACTTCTCTTGGGGCAATCAGAGAAGAATCAAGGGTTCCTATTGAGACAACCTCATCGTGTATTAGTTGATAGTGTGAGTTTAAATACAATCCTCTAAATTGCTCTTTATGTAATTTACTCATATCTTTTAAGTGTTCAAAGGCATCCTTAGCGGTTCTAATGGTAATATTTGCACCAGGCTTTTTTTGATAAAACCTTCTACCAATCTCAAAGCAAGAAACTAATTGACAAGCTTTAGATAGAGGAATATCTAAATCTTTTTCAATAATTTCAGGATTTTTTTGATAAATTATTCCTTTTTCACCGTATTCTTTTAATAATCTACTAGTCATATTCATTACTTCTTCTTTTTTAGTTCCAGTGTTTAAAATAATAGCTAGAAGTTGAGCCGAGCTTAAACTACTTATTCCATCTTTTAATAGTTTTTCACGAGGTTTCTCTTCTTTTGGTAAGTCTCTAACTCTAGTAATCTCGTATTTTTTGTTTTTAGATTTTATTAAATTATCTACTAAGATAATATTATTATCCTTTATTTTATAGTTCATATAATTGTTTAGAGTAAATAGTTAAATATATAGCCTTATTTATTTTTTGTCTTTCAATTATAGCATAATTATGTTAAATTAAAAAAAGATTTTTAATAATAATAATTAACTAATTTTTAAGATATGAACAATTTTAAAGTAAAGAAAAGCAAAAATGGTGTACCAATGTATTTAATTCCAGTTAAAGGCGCTAAAACCGCTACAGTATTATTTATATTTAACACTGGTTCTCGCTATGAAAACAAAGATAACAATGGAATTTCTCACTTTTTAGAACACATGTTCTTTAAAGGCACAAAGAAAAGACCGGATACTGCTACAATTTCTAGTTCTCTTGATTCACTTGGCAGTGAATTCAATGCTTTTACTGGAAAAGAATACACCGGATATCATGTAAAGGTAACTTCTTCAAAAATTAAGAAAGCAAGTAATATTATTGGTGATATGCTTCTTAATTCCGTTTTTGATAAAGATGAAATTGAAAGAGAAAAAGGAGTAATAATTGAGGAGTTAAATATGTATGAAGATAATCCTTTAATGCACATCGAAGATGTTTTTGAAAAATGTCTATACAAAGACTCCCCCGCTGGTTGGGATACAATTGGTACCAAGAAAAACATTAAAGGTTTTAAAAGAGAAGACTTTACTAATTATTTTAAAAGCCAATATGGTACTAAAAGTCTTTCTTTTGTTATCGCTGGTAACTATAGCAATGATGATATAAAAGCAGTTGAGAAAATAATTAATCAATTTGAGGATAATAAATTTAAAAATAAAGAAAAGGTAGTAGAAAATCAAAAGAAACCAGAAATTTTGGCTGAGTATAAGAAAGTTGATCAAGTAACTCTTTCCCTAGGAGTTAGAACAGTACCAGCGGGACATAAATGGCAAGCAAAATTAAAATTACTTTCAATTATTTTAGGAGGTTCAATGAGCTCTCGTTTATTTATCAAACTCAGAGAAAGAAGTGGTTTAGCGTATTTTGTTAGAACAACGACGGAGTTTAATAGTGATTCTGGTTATTTAACTACTCAAGCAGGAGTACCAATTGAAAAAGCTAAAGATGCAGTTAAAATTATTTTAGATGAGTATAATAATATTTCTCAAGAGTTAATAACTGACAAAGAATTAAAAAGAGTTAAAGACATGTATAAAGGAAAATTAAATTTAAACATGGAAACAAGTGATGAGGTAGCTAACTGGTATGGAAGACAAGCAATACTTCATAAAAATGATATTACTTCACCTAAGAAATTTTTAGAAAGTATTAATAAGATTACTGCTAAAGATTTAAAGAAAGTTGCTAAATCTGTATTTAAAGATGAAAATTTAAACTTAGCTTTAATTGGCGATGTTAAAGAGGATCAATTTAAAAAGGTATTGAAATTAAATAAATAATTAAATGAAAGATTTTTTAAAACAATTAAATACTCATCAAAAGCAAGCGGTTACTCATGGTAATGGTCCTTTATTAATTGTTGCTGGGGCGGGAACTGGAAAAACAACTGTTTTAATTAATCGTTTAGCCTATTTAATTTTAGAAAAAGATGTTAATCAAGATTCAATCTTACTTTTAACATTTACTGAAAAGGCAGCTTCAGAATTAGAAGAAAGAGCAGATTTAATTCTTCCCTATGGCTATGTTGATAATTGGATTAGCACATTTCATAGCTTTGCTGAAAAAATACTGCGTGATTATGGCATGGAAATTGGTTTAAATCCGGCTTTTAAGTTATTAACACAAACTGAACAGTGGGTTTTAATCAAGAAGAATTTAGATAAATTTGAACTTAACTATTACAAACCACTTGGTAATCCGAATAAGTTTATATCTGAGTTAATTAAATATTTTTCTCGCTTAAAAGATGAAAATATATCTCCTGAAGAATATCGTTTATATGTAGAATCAATTAAAGATAGTGAAGAAATTGAAGATCAAGAAAAAGATAGACAAAAAGAATTATCTTCAGCCTATATCACTTACACTAAACTACTTCTTGATAATAATTTCTTAGATTTTGGTGATTTAATTTTCTATGTTTTAAAACTATTTAACACAAGGAAAAATATCTTAAATTATTATCAACAAAAGTTTTCCTATATCATGGTTGATGAGTTTCAAGATACTAACTTAGCTCAGTATGAGTTAATTAAAATGTTATCAAAACCTGATAATAATTTAACTGTGGTTGGTGATGATAATCAGGCAATATATAAATTTAGAGGAGCCTCATTGTCAAATATTTTACAATTTAAAGACGATTACAAGGAGGCAGTAGAGATTGTTTTAAATGAAAACTTTAGATCAAGACAAGAGATACTTGATAGAGCATATCAATTAATTCAAAACAATAATCCTAATACTTTAGAGTATAAATTAAAAATTAACAAAGAGTTAAAAGCTAAAAACTCTAATTATATAGATAAAAAAGATAAGGATGCAGTTTCTTTTTTTAACCTACAAAGCCATGAAGAAGAAGTTACTTTTGTAGTGGATAAGATAAGAGATTTAAAAGAAAAAGATAAGGAAGCTTTTTATTCTGATTTTGCTATTTTAGTTAGAGCAAATGATACTGCAGATGCCTATATCAAAGAACTGGGAAGACATAATATTCCTAATCAATTTATGTCTTGGAGAGGACTGTACTACAAGCCAGTTATCCTAGATATCATAGCCTATTTCCGGTTACTTGATAATTATCATGAATCTTCCGCTTGTTTTAGAGTGCTAAACATGGAAACTTTTAAGGTTTCTCATCTTGATTTGGTTAATATTAACAAAATGGCTAATCGTAAAGCTTGGTCATTATTTGAAGCTTTACAAAATATTTCTAAAATTAGGAATATAAGCTCTAAAAGTGTAGTTAATATAAAGAAACTTCTAACGCTAATATCTGAGCATTCAAAAATGGTGGCAAATAGTAGTCCTAGTCAAATATTTCTTAAGTTTGCCTATGATTCTGGTTTTTTAGAAAGTTATGACTTTGATAGAGATATTGAAATTTTTTCCTATCTCAATCAATTTTATCAAAAAATTAAAACATTAGAGCAAACAGAAATTGACTTAAAGTTAAAAGACTTTTTAACTGCTATTGATTTAGAATTAGAGGCTGGAGAGACTGGTTCTTTAAAATTAGATTTTGTTGATAGTGATTCAGTTAAAATAATGACTGTTCACGGAGCTAAAGGTTTGGAATTTAAATATGTATTTTTAGTTAATTTAGTTGATAAAAAATTTCCAACTATTAATAGAAGTGAAAAGATTTCTATTCCTGAGGAAATTGTTAAAGAAAAAACAATTTCTGATGGAGATATTCACACCGAAGAAGAAAGAAGACTTTTCTATGTTGCTATTACCAGAGCTAAAGACAAATTGTTTTTAACTGGAGCTAAAGACTATGGTGGTGCTAGAGAGAAAAAGCCATCAAGATTTATCAATGAACTAGGACTTGAGAAAATAATTGAACCAGAAATAAAGTTAAGTGAAAAAAATGAGTTTTTAAAAGATCTTCATTTTGTTAATTTAAGAAATATGGAAAAAGATGAGAAAAGCAGTGAAGAAAAATTACCACTTCCGGAAAAGTTTTCATTTTCCCAATTAGCTGCCTTTTCAAATTGCCCTCTTCAGTATAAATTTGCTTTTATTTTAAAAATTCCAGCTGCTACTGATAAAGCATCTTTAGTTTTTGGACGAGTGATGCATAACACTTTATACAATTTTCTCCTTCCTGCTTTAAGTGAGAGAAGTTTAGCTCAAGGAAATCTTTTTCCTCTTTCAAAGGAAGAGGCTGAAAAATTATTTAGTTTAAAAAGATTAAAAGAATTATATTCAGAGTTTTGGCAAAACGATGGCTATGAAAGCAAAAAACAAAGAGAAGAATATAGAAAAAAAGGAGAAGAATCATTAAAATTATTTTATGAAAATTATACTAAATTGCCACCTAAAGAAGTTATTTATTTAGAAAAAAGATTTTCTTTTAAGATAAAAGGTGATGTAATTAAAGGTGCAATTGATAGAGTTGATTTGTTAGAAGATGGAACATTAGAAATTGTTGATTATAAGACTGGTAGTCCTAAGGACAAGCTTGCACCAAAAGATAAAAAACAGTTAATATTGTATCAATTATTTCTTGAAGATTTCTTAGGTAAAAAAGTATCTCTTTTAAGCTATTATTATCTAGAGAATGGACAAAAGATGTCTTTTACCCCTAAAGAAAAAGATATTGAAAAAGTGAAGTTGGAAATAATAAATGAGATTAGTGAAATTAAGAAAAGAAATTTTCCGCCTAAACCATCTCATCTTTGTAAATACTGTGATTTTAATAGAATTTGTGAATTTAAACAGAATTAAATATTAATTATATGGCTGATGATAAAAACAATGAAAGAGTTATAAGTCCGAAAGAAAGTAATAATGATCAAAAATTAGATTTTTCTCTTAGACCAAAATCTTTAATTGATTATGTTGGACAAAATAGGATTAAAAAAAATCTTAAAATTAGTATTGAGGCTGCAAAAAAAAGAGAAGAACCAATTGAACATGTCTTATTATATGGAGCTCCGGGATTAGGAAAAACTACTCTTGCTCATGTAATTGCTAATGAGACGAGTGCTAATATTAAAGTAACTTCTGGTCCAGCTATTGAAAAAAGTGGTGATTTAGCCGCTATTTTAAGTAATTTAGAAGAAGGAGATATTCTATTTATCGATGAAATTCACAGACTTCATAAAACGGTTGAAGAAATCTTATACCCAGCTATGGAAGACTTTGCCCTTGATATTATTATGGGAAAAGGACCAACTGCCAGAACTCTAAGATTAGATTTACCCAACTTTACAGTTATTGGTGCCACTACCTTAGCTAGCCTTTTATCCGCTCCTCTAAGAGATAGATTTGGTATAATTCATCATCTAAATTTCTATGAAGGTGAAGATCTTGAAAAAATAATTTCTCGTAGTGCTAAAATTTTAAATATTGAAATTGATCAAGAATCAGAAAAAGCGATTGCTAAACGTAGTCGTAAAACTCCTAGAGTTGCCAACAGACTACTTAAAAGAGTCCGTGATTATTGCCAAGTTGAGGGAAACGGTCACATAGATTATGGTTCTTGCCTGGAAGCTTTTAAGATTTTAGAAGTTGATGAAATTGGTCTTGATTCAGTTGATAGACATATTATGAGAGTGATAGCTGACAAGTTTAAAGGTGGTCCAGTTGGTTTAAATACTCTAGCAGCAGCAAGTGGTGAAGAGATTGATACTATTTTAAATGTCTATGAACCATATTTAATGCAAATGGGCTTTTTAGATAGATCACCACGGGGTAGGATATTAACAGAAAGAGGTTTTAATCATTTGCAAATTGATTTAGAAGAAATGTTATGAAAAAAGAAGAAATTTTAATTGACGATTTTGATTATTATTTACCCGAGAATTTAATAGCTCAAAAACCTAGTTTAAAGCGCGACGATTGTCGTTTGCTTTTTTTAAATAAGCGAAACGGCGAAATAAGGCATGATAAGTTTAAAAGTATTGAAAATGAGTTAAATAGAAACGATGTCTTAGTTTTAAATAATTCAAAAGTTTTCCCAGCCCGGTTACATGGGCAAAAAAAATTAACAGAAGGAAAAATAGAATTATTACTTCATCATAGTTTATCAATACAAAATAAAGAAATTTGGGAGGTAATGATTAAAGGAAAAATAAATATTGAAACTATTTTGGAATTTAAAGATGGATTAGAGGCTAAGGTGTTAGAAAAAAATGAAGATGGTTTGTGTAAAATTGAGTTTAATAAAAAAAATAGAGAGTTTTTTAAGACAATTAATAAAATAGGTGAAACGCCACTTCCTCCATATATTAAAAGAGAAAAAGGTTTGCACAAAAACGATAAGTCAGATTATCAAACAGTTTTTGCCAGTGATGATAAGGTTGGTTCAAGTGCTGCGCCAACCGCTGGACTACATTTTAGCAAAGAAATGCTTAATAGATTAGAAGAAAAAGGAGTACAAATTATTTATGTTACTCTACATGTTGGTCTTGGTACTTTCGCGCCAGTTAAAACAAAAAACATGCTAGATCATAAAATGCATAGTGAATTTGTTAGTATTAAAACTAATTATGTAAAAAAATTAGTTGAAGCTAGAGAAGAAAAAAGGAGAATAATTGCAGTTGGTACTACATCATGCCGAGCAATTGAATCTCTGGTTAAATTAAAATCAGATGAACTGAATACTATAGATAAAGTAGATAATAAAGTTAAAGAAGAAATATCTTTTTGGACAGATATTTATATTTATCCTGGCTATAAATTTGAATTAACCAATGCTTTAATTACAAACTTTCATTTGCCTAAATCTACCCTTTTATTACTAGTTGGCGCTCTTGCTAAGGTAGAAAATATTAAAAAAGCATACAAGGAGGCAATTGACTTAAAATACCGCTTTTTTAGCTATGGTGATGCTATGTTTATTTATTAAATATTAGCTAAAAAAACACAGTTGATTTTTTAAGGTTTTTCTGTTATACTCTAATTGATTTTGTTAATAAATTTATTATTTTTTTAAATTATATGAAAAAATTTCTTTTATTTATCTGGGAGTTAGTAAAAGTGGCCGCAATTTCTGCAGCTATTATTATCCCTGTTAGATATTACTTAATACAACCCTTTTATGTAAAAGGAGCTTCAATGGAGCCCAATTTTCATGATAGTGAATATTTAATTGTTGATGAGATAAGTTATCGTTTTAATGAACCAAATCGTGGCCAAGTAATTGTTTTTAGATACCCTAAAAATCCTCAAGAATATTTTATTAAAAGAATAATTGGTTTACCAGGAGAAGAGTTACAAATTAAAGATGGAGATGTTGTTGTATATAATGAAAATAATCCTCAAGGTTTAGTGTTAAACGAAACTTACTTGAAAACAGACTTAGAAACATTTAATTCAGATACAAAAAAAATAAAACTTGCTGATGATGAATATTTTGTTTTAGGGGATAATAGAAATGCTTCAAAAGACTCAAGAAGTTTTGGAGTACTTGATAATAACTTTATCATTGGAAAAGTATTATTACGTGGCTGGCCACTAGATAATATAACAGTTTTTAATAAGGAATTTTGGCCTATATATTAACAAATATTATGAATAATCAAAAAAGTAAAACTAAAAAAACAAAAAACACAAATAATTCAAGCTCTTCAAATAAAGCAGTTAAGAAGAGTCATAAGCGACCAGGAAGAGTGATGGGCGTTAAGGATTACGCTGGCTTTGAAGGTGAATCATTTTCTTTATTAAAAGAAAAGATTAATCAGTTCGCTAATTATTATAGTTTAAAAAACATTGAAGTTCCGATTATTGAAAGCTATGATTTATATAAAAAATCAAAGAGAGTTGAAAATGATAAGGAGCTATACTTTGTTGAAGGTGAAAAAGGTGAAAAACTAGTTTTAAGACCTGAGATTACTCAAGGAGTAATTAGATCACTTTTAGAAAATAATTTATTTGAAAATTCAAATTCACATAGACTATTTTCATTAGGTAAAGTTTTCAGAAAAGAAAAACTTAAATCTGGTCACTACAGAGAATTTACGCAAGCTAATTTTGAAATTATTGGTGATAGAAAACCTATTACCGAAGCCCTATTTCTAGCAGCCGTATCCGAGTTATATAAAGACTTAGGTATTAATATTCAAATACAAATAAACTGTTTAGGAGATCATACTTGTCGTAAGGAATATTCCTCTAAGTTATCAGCATTTTTTAAAGAGAGAGGAAAAAAATCTAAAATGTGTACATGTTGTAAAAATGTTTTAGCTAAAAACCCTATCGCCCTACTAGATTGCACTGAAGAATCTTGCCAATCAATTAGAGAAGAGGCTCCACAAATATTGGATTCCTTATCACCTGATAGTCGTGAATATTTCACTAAAACTCTAGAGTATTTAGATGAAATGAATGTAAACTACAATCTTTCTCCATATTTAGTTAGAGGCTTTAGCTATTACACCGACACTGTTTATGAATTTTGGTCAGTAAATGAAGATGGAGAAATTAATGGTAAAAATTCTTTAGCCGCTGGTGGAAGATATGATAACTATATTGAAAGTTTTGATGGAGAAGAAGTCCCAGCTTTTGGTTTAGCTATTGGACTAGAGAGAACATTAGCTAGAATTAAAGATAAGTCCCTCTTGAATTTTAAAAAAGAAGATGATATTATATTTATCGCCCAACTTGGAGATCAAGCAAGGATAAAATGTTTAAAATTATTCAAAAATTTACAAGCAGAAGGATTTAAAGTGAGACAGTCTTTAACATCTGATAGTTTAAAAATTCAATTGGAAGAAGCTGCTAAAATGAAAGCTAAAACAAGTTTAATTTTAGGAAAAAAAGAGATTATGGATGGCACAGTTCTTCTAAGAGATATGGATTCTGGGGCCCAAGAAACTGTTATATTTAAAAAAGTAAAAGAAAGGTTAATTAAGATGAATAAAATAACAGAAAAAAAAGTTAATATTAGAAAGGAGGCTGGGATTTATGGCTGATTTTAAAAGAAAACCGGGTGAAAGTTTTGAAGGTTTTTTACGTAAGTTTAAAAGAGGATTAAAGAACAGTAAAAAGCTGAATAAAGCTAGATCTAAAAAACATTTAGAATCTAAAACCACCAAACAAAAGCAAAAGAAAAAAGCTTTAATTGGTTTAGAACTACAGAAGAAAAATGAGTATTTACGTAAAATTGGAAAAATGCCTGAGAGTAACGGCAGACGTAGATAAACAAAAACAAAAATAAAAAACATCATTACTGCAAAGCAATGATGTTTTTTTAAGTATTAATTTTTTTTATTTCTCTTTAATTCCTGGTATAAATCTTTTAAGTCTTTCAAGAGATGATTTTCTAGCATATTGTTTAATTCTTTCCTTTGCTCTTCTGGTTTTAACAAACTTTAGCCAATCCGGGTTTGGATGATGTCTATTTTTTTCAGTAACAATTTTTACCATATCACCATTTCTTAGTTCTTGATCAAGTTTTCCTAGTTTGTCATTAATTAAAACACTAGCAGCTTTGTTACCAATATTTGAATGAACAGCGTAGGCAAAGTCAATTGGAGTTGATCTTTCAGGTAGTTCAAAGACATCTCCTTGAGGAGAGAAAACAAAAATTCTATCTTGAAAAACATCAAGTTTAACCTTTTTAACTAATTCATCAGTGTTAGTTACTTCTTTTTGTACTTCAATTATTTCTTTTATCCAGTTTGGACTTTGATAGTTATTTCTTTCAGAGTGTTTGTAATACCAATGCGCAGCTAAACCGTATAAACTTTCTTCATGCATTTCATTAGTTCTAATTTGAAATTCAGTTGCTTTTCCTTCAGGTCCATAAATTGTAGTATGAAGAGATTTATATCCATTTGGTTTAGGAACAGCAATGTAGTCTTTAAAACGACTAGGGTTTGGCTTCCAAAGAGTATGAATTATACCCAACGTTTTATAGCAATCGTTAATACTGGGGACAATAATTCTTAGAGCAAATACATCGTAAATTTCATCAAATTTACGATTCTTTTTTTGCATTTTTTGGTAAATACTATATAGATGTTTAAAACGAATTTCAATTCCGTAATCTACATTTGCCTCCTTTAGTTTTGGAGTTAAAATATTTTTTATTTTTTGAAAAAACTGATTTCTTTCAACTTTCTTTTCCACTTCATATTTATATTCTAGTTCATGAAATTTATCAGGGTATAGGATTTTAAAACAAATATCTTCCATTTGCCATTTTAGTCGACTAATGCCCAGTAATCCGGCAATTGGTACATATATTTCTAAAGTTTCTCTAGCAATTCTTTTTTGTTTTTCAACTGGGAGACCTTCAATAGTTCTTAAATTATTTAAACGATCACAAAATTTAATAAATATTACACGTAAGTCATTTGTCATTGCTAAAAACATTTTCTTTAGATTTTCTTTGTATCTTTCAATTCCGCGGTATTTAATTTTACCCAGTTTGGTAATTCCTTTAACAAGATTAGCTACCTCTTCACCAAATTCTTTTTCAACATCATCAAGAGTTCTATATGTATCTTCAGGCACATCATGAAGAAGACCAGCAATCACTGTTGCTAGATCTGCTTTAATCTCAGTTAGAATATAGGCGGTGTGTAGGGGGTGGTTAATATATGGTTCACCTGTTTTTCTCATTTGTCCTTGATGAGCTTCTTTAGCATACTCATAAGCAAGGTGTAGAATTGATGCATCAACACCCGGATGATTCTCTTTAAATTTGTTTATAATTCTATCTATTGTCATTAAAAAATATTTTTATTTTTTTATCTTATATGCTATTATTTATATACTGAAACTATAGCATAAAAAATGCAAATTTTAAACACTTTAATTTTTTTCAAATGAAAGGAAAAATAAAATTTTTAGTCTTGTTTTTTGGTATATTAGCTTTCTTCTTTATAGCTAATACTTCATTAGCGCAGACAAATCAAACAAATGACTACGGAGTTCAAAAGGTGGGAGAACAATTAGATGGAAGATTAGGTGAAACTCAAGATGTTAGAGTTACTGTGGTGCGCTTTATTCAACTAGCTCTAAGTTTCTTGGGTATAATTGCAGTTATTATTATTCTTTATGCTGGTTTTCTCTGGATGACATCAGGTGGTAATGAGGAAAAAATAGCTCGAGCTAAAAAAATATTAATAAATGCAGTAATTGGTTTAGTAATTATTTTATCAGCTTGGACAATAGCTACTTATTTAATTAATAGGATAAGTGGTATTACCGGTGAAGGCGGCGGCAGTGGATTGGTTTATGACACACCACCAACTGGTTTTTATAACCCAGGTGCAGGAGCAATTGGAGTTTGCTCAGTACAAAGTACTTATCCAGAACATAAACAAAAAGATGTAGCTAGAAATTCTTCAATAATGATTATGTTTAAAGAGGAAGTTGATTTAAACTCTATTTGTATAGATAATGCTGGTACAAGTTGTGCTTGTGATAATGATGTATGTAATAAATTAAATCCTGAGGTAATCAAAATATATAAGACCGATTTTGGTGATGCTTGTGGTAGTGGTACTTGCCCAAATAATGATGCCAACACAAATGTTACTGATGTGTTAGTATCTGTTCCAAGTAGTAATAAAACTTTAGTATTAAAACCATTAAATAATCTTGGTTCAAGTGATGGATATACTCCCTATACAGTTAATTTTAGTGAAAGAATTAAAAAACTAGATGGAGATTCTATTTTTAGAGGTTGTTCTAGTAATTACTTAGAAATAAACTTTACCGTTAGCAATGTCTTAGATTTGAGTCCTCCTCAAATAATTGATGGAGGAGTTTTTCCACCACCAGATAATGAAAAAGATTATGTTGGTGAAGATAATCCTGCTCAAGCAGCTAGTGCGGAAATAAAAGTAAATTCTTGTCCACAAAAATATAATTCAGCTTCAATTATTTCTGTTAAAGATGGAGAGGGTCAAAGTGAAAACTTTGAAGTAAATATTTCTGATTACAGTGGAGAAATAGATAAGTTTGAAATTTCTGTTCCTACTGATAGTGAAAATAAAGCCCAATTATTTAACGGAAACACTGGCGCTTTATTAGGAGTTACAGATTTTGTAAACAATGAGGCATATTTTAATGATTTTGATTTAACTCTTACAGTAGATGAACATCCAGAAGGAAGTTTTTGGGAGATAGAAATAATGACAGAAAAATTAGCAGATAGTTTAAGAATTAACTCATCTGTTTATATATTTTATGATTCAAGTGTTAATAATAAAATAGAAGTGGTTGAGAATTGTAATTCAAATTCTAATGAAGATTTAGCTACTCAAGCTACAAAGATAAAAGCGATAATTAGTGGCAACTCGAGTATTGAAATAATGGAATCAGAAGATTCTAGTTTAATATCTCTTGAAGCTAAAGTAGCTGGTAGTTCTGGAAATAATATTGCTCTTGAATTTGAAGGAAGTGAAGCGATAAGTGTAACCCCATTTTCAGGAGGCGTAGATAGTGATAGTACAAGTCAAATAAATAAAAAAGAAGATAAACCAAGAAACTCAGCTCTACAAATTAATTTTAATGAAGCTATTAATCCCGTAACAGTTTCTGGGACTGCTGAGGAAGTTTCAAAGGCTATTAAGCTTGTTAATTATAATTCCCAAGCTGGTGGAAGCAATGATCAGTGTAGTGCTAATTCTGATTGCTTGTCATATAAATGTGAAAATTCTAGATGCATTGGTGATTTTGTAAATGGAAGCTATACTCTTTCAAGTGATTATGAAACAGTTGAATTTGTTTCTGATAATGAATGTGGTGTAAATGGTTGTGGGGAAGTTATATATTGTCTTCCAGCAAATAGTCATTTAAAGGTGGAAATAAATGCCGCTAATTTAAAAGAGTGTAGCAATGATAATAATTGTGCTGCTTTAAGTCCGTATACTTCTTGTACGACAAACGAGCTCAATTACAATACTTGTCAGGATGATGAAGGTAATAACTATCCATCAGCTAATTTAACTAATCTTGATGGGGTAGTTGACGCTGCTATTAATTCTTTAGATGGTAATAGAAATTTATACAGTGATGGACCGGTAAATTTTTATAATCAAAATAATGCAAATATTGAAGACGGTGATAGTTATAGTTATTCTTTCTTTATCACAAATGATATTAAATTAGATCCTCCTAAAATTATTTCAATTAGTCCAAGTCAAGGAGGAGAAGGGGTGAAGCCAAGTAAAAATATTGATATTAGATTTAATTCTTTAATATTAAATAACACACTGCGAAGCGGAGATGTTGACATAGAAAGTGGAGATAATATTTTTAATCATAAATATATTAATCTAAAAAGTGGGTCACCAGCTGCTTTTGGTTTTTGGATTAGATCAGAAAATATTGACACTGAGCCAATGGACGGGGAACCTGATTTGTCAATTGCATCAATTAACCATACTCCTCTACCTGAATCAATGACTTTCTATAGCCAAGTTGGCTCAGGTGTTAAAGATATATATCAGAATTGCTACAAACCTGCCGTTGGGCCAGGATGTAGTCAAATTGATGCGTCTTGTTGTTTCGGTAATAATACTAATGTACTAGATCTAGATCAGGATGGTAATTGTATAATAGAGTAATTAATTAATTTAAAATCATTTTAATAATATAAAGAAAATGATAAAAAGAAAACAAATTTTTAAATATTTAGGCTTTTTTCTAATTTTTGTTGGAATTTTAGCTTTTCGTTTTGTTCTAGCACAAAACTATGGTGTTGATGAAGTTGGTACTCAACTGGGAGGAAGTTTAGGAGAAACCAACACTGACCCTAGAGCACTGGCAACCAGGATAATTAATATTTCTTTGGGATTTTTAGGAATAATAGCTTTGATTATTATTCTATACGCTGGTTTTTTATGGATGACTTCAGGTGGCAATGAAGAAAAAATTGCTAAAGCTCGTAAAACTTTAATTGCTGGAGTTATTGGTTTAGTTATTATTCTTTCTTCTTGGGGCTTAGCTTCTTGGTTGATAAAAACTATAAGTGATACCACAAACGGAACTGGTGGTGATATAACCTATGAAGATGGTGACTCTCGTTCTTGTGGTTGTGTTGGATATCAGTTATTTAATAATGGTTCCTGGGGCTCATGTCTTGGTGAAGGAGATTGTAGCGGTCCTGGCGGAGGTTTACCAGAAAGCTGTGATGCAAATGGGCTTGTTTCTGGTTGTCAGGTCGACAATGATATTTGTGGTGCTAGTGCATATTGTAATGATGAATGTGTTTGTGAGACTTTAGGTGATTCAGGTGATTCTTGTAATTTAAGTGGTGAAGAAGGTGTTTGTCAGGCTAGTGATGACTTATGTGGTCAGTATTTAACTTGTAATCCTGATTCTTGTGTTTGTGAAGGATCTCCTGTCATTACAGGAATAAGTCCAGTTGGGGGATTTTGTCAAAATGAGCAAAATAAAAGTTGTCAGGATGATAGTGATTGTGAAGACGTATGTAATTTAACTGCCCCAAATGGAGCACCAAGCAATTTCTTAACTATTAGTGGTCAAAATTTTGGTGAATATGATCCAGAATTAAGTAGGGTTATTTTTGTCGGAAACAATAATTTAAAAGAAGGAGTATTACCGGATACTATAAACCCAAACTGTATTAGTTTCTGGAGAAATGATCAAATAATTATTGCAATTCCTGAAGGTGCTGGTACTGGTCCAATTAAAATAATTGATTATCAAGATAAATCAGATCAAACTAATGATGAATATGGACCAATAATTCCTGATTTTAGATCAAATAATATAGTTAGACCGGGATTATGTGAAATAGATCCAGTTAGTGGAAAATTAAGTGCTGAAATTTCATACTCAGGTGTTAATTTATACAATGGTAGAGCATATTTTGGAAATTATAATAGTAATGTAAAAGCTCTATCATCTGATTTTGAAAATAACGGCTTAACTGGTAAATCAGTAATACCTAACATTGAAGCTGGTGAATCTGGTAGTTTTGTAAAGGCTAGTATAAGTGGTAATGAAGAAAATAGTAATTACCTTACTTTTATAAAAGAAAGAGAGGAAAATGAGGGTTCTTTTATTTCCTACTTTAAACCTTTAGATGGAAATGCTGGTCAATACGTTACCATTTATGGATCTGGTTTTGGTAGAACAAAAGGGGCTAAATCAGTATATTTTGGTGAAACTGAGGCTTCATATGATTTTCCTGAAGTTTGTTTAAATTCTGTTTGGAGTGAAGATGAAATAACAGTTAAAGTTCCGGCTGGATTAGAGGACGATGATTATATAATTAGAGTAGAATTAGACGAGACTAGTATTAGTACTGAAGAATTAAATCCAGATTCTTTTGAATTTGATAAAAATAAAGATTTAAAAACAAGTTTGTGTAAAATTGATCCAGAAAGAGGAACTATTAACACTGAAGTTTCACTATGGGGGGAATATTTTGGAGATAAAGATGCTGAGGTCCTAGTCAGTTTTAATGGTAGTGCTGATTATATAAGTGAAAAAGTTGAAAAAGATGGAAGAGCTGACTTGCTTCAAACTTCAGTTCCAGAAGGTGCTATAACAGGACCCGTTAAAGTTAAAAAAAATAATGAATATGGAAATGAATTAAATTTTACAGTTGGTAAATGTAGTAGTAATTCAGATTGTGGAGGGCAGTTTTGTTGTCCAGAAGGAACATATAAAGAAGGATCTTGTGTAAGTAATTTTGGTGGTTGTTATGTTGATGTTCCAAGTTCAGTTTATGAATGGAGTTTTAGTACAACATTTTCTGAAACAATACCCGATGCAGATAGTTGTGCAGGCTTAGCTCAAGCCACAGGTTTTTGTAGTACTGGTATGTGTCCTAATGTTCCAGGTATGTGTTCACCTTATTCTGGTGGAGAAAAAGTTTATGGAGAAGATTGTAGTTACGATTGTACTAAGGTTATTGGTTGTCGTTTGGGTGAAAAAGACTGTTCATATAATGTAAACTTAGATAAATGTTTACAAATATTAGAAGGTGATGAAAGTAATAATTGTAATTTAGAGAAAGATGTTGAATATGAATTTAACGGTGAAACAATAAATACAACTGCAACTTGTAATAATAATGGAAACTGGGAGATAAATGTTTCAACTACTTGCCCAGAAAACTACGATAAAGGAATAGGGGATATTTGTTATAACCCTGAGTCCGAATGTAGAAATTGTGAAGATGGTCTTAGTTGTCAATTGGTAGGTGGTTCAGAGCGTTGTGTTTCTGAAAAACTTTGTGATGAAGGATCGGTGTGTGAATCAGAAAACGGTTTATCCAATGGACAATGTGTTTCAATAACTAGTGCTAGTTGTGAATGTTGTTGCACAATTGGTAAAAGTGCTCGTGATTGTTGTAGTTTTCAAACTGAATCAGAAGTTACAGTTCAACTTGAATGTGGCGGAACTTGTGGTAGTGCAAGTGATGTTGATAATGGTTATGGAGTTTGTGGTGGTTGCGCTGCTGCTTCTGATTCATCAGCTGAGCTAAGAGATGCGGCTTGTAGTTGTAGTGGTCATAGTGGCCAATATTGTGAAGTTAATGATGATGCTCCTGAAGGATATTGTACTGATTGCTCAAGTTTAAGCTCTGAAGCTTGTGTTGAACACGCTGATGTTTGTTGTCTAGATTCAAATGGAACAGAAGAAACTTCTGATGACATATGTCGTGGAGGAGTAGGGGATATAATTACAGATAATGAAAATAGTGGAGACTATGGCTATTGCGCATATTATGATTGTTCAGATGATAGTACCTGTGCTAGTAGTACTCCTTTAAAGGTGGGAGGTTTTCTTGACGTTAATAAATGTGAAACAGGGTGTGCAGTTGAAGATCCTTGTTCTGGTATTAATAACTACGAAGATTGTGTAAATCAAGCCACTGGTAATTGTTGTTTTGATAATGATAGTAACGAATGTAAATCAGGTGAAGCAATAGACAATAGTTCTGATAATGATGGTTATTGCGCTTATTATGATTGCATGGAAAATGAAGATGCTTGTGATAGTAGTACACCTTCAAAAAATGGAGATTATCTTGGTTTAAATGAATGTGAAGATGCTTGTGAAGACCCTCAAATTGGAGCTGATTTAGAATGTGTTAATACTACAAGCAAAATTGAAGCATGTAATACATCGTTGTGTGGTGGAAGTGGACTTTCGTGTTTAACTGATACTGGAGCTTTAGGGCCAGTTGGTGATAGCGATTGTGGCGTTTGTTGTTGTGATCCAAGTCAGGAAAATAATAATTCTGGAGTTGATGGAAACCTTATTTGTTTAGCTAATCAAGGTGCTTGCACAGGCGGTGATAGGGGTCTTTATTGTGGTTGTGAAAGCGATAGTCAATGCGGGAATATTGATGCTATTGGTTGTGGATTAGATACTTGTTGTCATGCTAGGCCAGAAATAGTTTCTACAAATCCAGAACATTTAGCAGATAATGTATGTAGAAACGCTAGTTTAAGAGTTCAATTTAATCAATTAATGAGTGCTGAATCTGTAACAGATAATGTTATATTAATTGAAGAAAAAATTAACGCAAATGAACCATGTGACAACGGAACATTTATTGCTAGCGCTAATTCAATTGATGGTGTATATGATGATAAAATAAATGTTTTTGCTAAAGTTTCAAATTTCTTTAAAAATACCTACCGAAAAGTAGCAAGTTTAATTTCTCCTTCGTTTAATAGAAGGGCTCTTGCTAGTCCACCCAGTGAGGATAATCTGTATTGTTTAGTTCCAGGTAATGCAAGTTTAGAAAATGATGAAAATACCAGCACTATTGTTTATAATTCAAATACCCTACTTGATGCTTCAACTAACTATTATTTAGTTATTAAAGGTGATGAAGTATTAGATAGTAATACTGGAGTTTTCAGCTTAGATGGAATTGGATTTAATGGAAGTGGATATGAAGGCAGTGAAGAAGAAAATATTAAATTTAATCAAGTTAGTTATAAAAATTCACATATTATTAAATTTTCAACTATTTCAGATCAAGAAACATCTGGTATTTGTTTAATTGATAGAATGGAATTAGAGCCAGTTAGTTATTTATTTAATACACATGATGATGCTCTTGACTCTGATGAGTTAGATGAGTATGGAGTAGATAGTTTTGATACGCAAGCTGATAGAGATAAAGTTTGGACAGCTAACGCTTATAGTGATAGTCAAGTGATTAGACCGGTAATTGGATATTATTGGGATTATAATTTTACCATTTCAAATGATGAGATAGTTAGTGGAGAAAAATTAGAAGATATGCCAGATAATCAATACTTTGTAAGTGCTCAGGATGAAATAACTGATGGACACACCAAATTAAACGCAGTAATTGATATGAACCCTTACAGTGAAGATGGAGGATGTTCTTTTAGTTCTAGTTGTGCTGATAATAATAATTGTTGTAATGATTATTTAAAGGGAGACGGCTTTAGTGACATAAGTGATATTTATGTCTTTATCTGCAATAATCCATGGCCTAAAAAAAGTGCTAGTGGACTTTGGTCACCATGGAAAGACACAGATGACAATTGTTCAGTAGGGGATACAAATTGTAATGATTTTAATTACAGCTTCTATTACTGCCGTGATGCAGGAAAAGATGGAACCTTTGATGACCTGCCAGCAGTTTTAAATGATCCAGTAATTATTGGACAAAAGGATAATAATGACAACTTAGTTTGTAGTTCAGATAGATCCGCTACTTGTGAAAGCGTAAATGATTCCTGTGGAGAAGATGCTAATAATGATGGTATTTCAGATGGTATTTGTATTTGGAACGTTTTAAAAGAATCATATTTCTTTAGAGAAGAACTTCCTTCATCAGGAGAAATAACAAGAGTAATTGATTTAAAAACTGGTGGAGCAATAAAAATAGAATGGCAATCAAACGTAGAGCAAGTTGCTTCTTATAAAATATATTATATTAAATCAGGAGATAGTAATATTTCCTTTAAAGAAGTGGGAACTGATGTTTGCAATGAAATTGACTCAACATATAAATGTGAAGTTACTCTATCTGGACTTGAAAATGAAATAAATTATTCATTTAGAATCGGGGTTATATCTACTGGAGGAGCAGAAAGTCAAGCGATAAATGAAAGAATTAAAATGCCAACAGACAAGGAGGAGCCACCTACACCAGTTGGCTTATCTGCAGAAGTTGAAGGTGATAGAGTAAAAATTAGCTGGGAGGAAAATGAAGATGACAATGACACTTATTTCTATCGTCTATATATGGGAACTACTTCTGGTATACCTGGTAAATCATTTGATACAAGCAATAAAGACGATATTGAAGGAAATGAGTTAAATAGTTTATACATCTCAAAAGAAGAATTTTCCTCCAACATTAATTATCTAAGCTTATCAGCTTTTGATAGATATAATAATGAGAGTGAAAAAACAGACGAAGAAACAATTGACGTAAGACCAGCTACTCCAACAGACTTAAATGCAGAATTAGGTGAGGAGGGTAATAATATAAAAATAACTTGGACAGAAAATGATGAAAATGTTTATTTCTACCGTCTTTATTTAGGAAATATTTCTGGTCAATACACAAAATCGTTTGACACAGACTTTAAAATAGAAGGAGAGCCGTTAAATAGTTTAAATATTTCTAAAGATGAATTTTATACAGATACCAATTATCTAAGCTTAACAGCTTTTGATAAATTTGATTTCAAAAGTAATAAATCTGATGAAATAACATTTACTTTTGAAGAAGAATAATTTTTCTATATATTTTTATGAAAAAAATTAACAAAAAATCATTAATTAAAAAGACAATTGTTTTTTCTTTGCTTTTGTTCTCCTTTATAGTATTTTTTAAAGTAAAAGCCCAAACAGAAAATAATTATAGTGATCAATCTGATGCTATTGCGGTTAAGGTAATACCAAATCCTAATCATTACAGTATTTCTACTTGGTATAGTAATCAAGGATTCATTGGCTCACCTCAATCACTAACAGTGGATGGCTACGAGGCAATTAGAAATGGAAGAACGGTTTATGTAAACGCCGCTAATGTGTCTGATGATAAAATTTATACAAATATTTATGTGATTTCCTTCAGTCAACAACCTTCAGAAAAAACTGTAGATATTTTAGGTCAAATTGTTTCTCGTTGGGAGTTTAATGATAATTTAAATGAAGATTTATCTGAGGATTTATCTGACAACCCAAATACTTGTATTATTTCTTCATATAATTGTGATACTGATGAGGATTGTAGTGAAGGTCAAAGCTGTTCTACGGAAGGCGAAACAATCGGTACCTGTTTACTTGAAGAAGAAAAAAATTGTTTAATAGACGATGATTGTCCTAGTGGTTATTTTTGCAATAGTCCTAAAGCGATAGTAATAAGGGATACTAAAAGAATAGGAATGTTAGAGGAAATGAAAACAGCTCTTTCAAACTATTATAAAAGAAATGGGAATTACCCAACTTTTAGCGCTGGAACATATTTAGCTGATAAGTCTATTTCTGTTTGGCCTAGTTGGAAAGAAAAAGTTTTACCAGAAATTGCTATGTCACCTACTTATACGGATGTAATTAATAGGATTGGTGATTGCCCAGGTTTTGATAAAGATACTTGTTGGAATGTTGAAGAAAGAAAATTTTACAGTGAACCTGATTATCAATCCTTAGAATTAGAATTACCTGAAAATAGTTATGTAATGGTTTATACTACTAATTCAGAGGGTTCAGAATATAATTTATGCTCATCACTAGAAACTTCTAAAATAGAAAAAAGATTTGAACCAGGAGATTATAGTGGATCTGCTTGTCAAACAAACTTTACCGTATCAGGTCAAACAGGTGAGAATAAAGCGCCGGAGTTAGTTGATTTCTATCTTGAATCACAATCAGATAATGAATTAAATGGATATATTAGAGTTAAAGATTTAAATAAAGATAATTTAGATTGGAGTTTAGATACAAGCATGTCAGACTGGTCAGGTTGGATTTCTCCTCCTAGATTAATTGATACTAGTAGTAATTATGAAAAAAAGATTTATGCTGAGAAAACAGCTTATAATAATGGAGATCCATATAAAATTAAAGTTACTGTAACTGATGGAAATGGTGGTCAATATGAAGAAGAATTTGAAATACAAATTAATGAACCCGGTGTTTATATTGAAGCAGAAAATTCTACACACACTTTAAAAGTTGGTGTTCCTTTTAAATATTCTCTCTATTTTTCTGGAAGCACTTTACCAGAAAATATAGAAGATATTAATTATGGGATTAGTAAAATATCTGATCAAAACATAGATATTACCAATTTTATTCAGCTTGAAGCTCCTAGGCCTGAAAAAGTAGGTATTAACAGATATAAGGTTACATACGAGGGTGACATTAATCCAGATGATTACCAAAATGATGAATTTGCTGAAGATGTTAGATTGGGTTTTGAAATTTCAGTAGATGACAAAAATGGAAGAGAATTTAAAAAAGAATTTTATATTGACATTATTTCACCAAAACCACCACTTGATTTTAGTTGTCCATTAGTAACCAGGGTTAATACTGAACATACAAGTGATATTAATGAATATAGTTGTAAGATAGGTAAAAAAACTTATTTAGGCGGAGAGGTGGAATATTCTTTATCTAATACTCAAGCAAAATTGGAAAACTTTACTTTCAATGATGAAGGCTATAATCCTAATATGGTTTACCTTGAAGGTTACCCAGGGTCAACTGGTTCGGTAAACACTTCAATTATTGCTAAAACAGTCTTTGGAGCAACAAGTACAAAAATTTTTAATTTAAAAATAAATTCATATTGTGGCGATGGTTATTTGGGAGACCCAAATACAGAAAGGAAAGGAGGACCATACAATGATGGCTATGAATTATGTGAAGGAGTATTGGGAATAACAAATAGTGCTACTAGTAGTACTATTAATATGCAATACGCTTGTACTGTTAATAGTGATACAGAAATACCACTGGAAATTTCAACTAATAACTATTGTACCTTTAGCGGTTATTTAAGTGGTGGTGGATATTGCGGAGATTATTTTTGTCAAAGCAGCTATGAAGATACAAGTAATTGTCCAATAGATTGTTCCGATGATGTCGGAGAAGAAAATAATTATTGCATAGATAGCTCTGACTGTGAGCTTGGTTATAAATGTAATACTTTATCTGGGAGTTGTGTAATTGATGAAGATTATTGTGGAAGCAATGATGATTGTGAAACAGGTTTTGAATGTAATAGTGAAAATGAGTGCGAAGCAAAGTGTTGGAATAAAACCGAGACAGTTGCAACTGTTAATGTATTTAGAGGTGATGCTACTGTTCCCGGTGAATACACACGAAAACCCAGTTCATGGGAATTTGCTTATGATTTTACCTATGATAGCTCACAAATTAACGATACTTTTATTAACGTAAATCAAACAAATGTATGCCAATGGGACGGAGAAAAGAATAATTGTACTGTGATTAGAATTGATAATCCTTATTGCTATCAACCAGACCCCTTGGTGTGTCCAACTGGATTTAATGAAAGAGAGTTAGTGGAAACAGCGTATACAAAATGTTGGGCAGACGGATTTAATGATTGGCCTGATCAAGAAATATTTGAATGTAGAAAAAATGTGCTTTTTGAAAGATGTTATAATGAACCATGTAGAACTAATACCGAAATTAATGGTTATGAAACTTCTAAAGATATAGATGGTTTAATTGATGCAAGTGGTAATTGTGTTTATATGGATAATCAATATTGTATAAATGATAGTGAGTGTAATGATGGTTATGAATGTACTAATCATGAATGTGTTGTAAAATGTTGGGACGCTGAAGAGCAAACTAAAACAATTCAATTTACTGAAGGTGCTGCAGTAAAACCTTATATTGATTATCCTTATTTTGATCAAACAGCAGGACCTGACGCACCTAGCAATCCCACCGTAAGTTTTAATTCTCAGCAAATAAGCAATAGCAATTCTAATAAAGAATGTTCACTTGATCCTGTAATAGACTCAACTGAAACTATAGAAGATTGTACAATAGTAAATTTAAATCATGCTTTATGTGAGACTTCTGGAGGAAATGAACCAGAGTGTCCAGAAGGATATAATAATTTAACTTTATTGGACGAAAAAAGTGATAATTATTATTGTTGGGGTGAAGCAGAAAACCCAAGCCCAGACAACAGTGGTATTGATTGGCGTCAAACAAAAATATATGAATGCACTAAGACAATAAATGAATTTTGTGTTGGAGAGGATTGTACTATTGACACTATTTCAGATGGTACAATTAATTCTAATGGAGAATGTGTTAATAAATAAATATATGAATAAAAAGAAAATTATAATCCTTTCCTCTTTGTTGCTGGTGTTAATAGTAGTGATTGTTTTATTATTTACCTTAAACAATAACAACAAAGAAAATGAAGGTCAAAAAGAATATACTCCAATGTTTTTAAATGAAGAACAAAAACAAGAGTTTGGTTTGAACCCAGAGACCCGTGCTCAAGTTTTTTATGATGATAAAGGTAAAGCAATTTATAGAATAATTAGAAAGGATAGTGATATAATAACAAATCCAGAAGCTGTAGATTCAAAATAAGTTTGGATAATATATTAAAATATTGTATAATATAAGTAAATAATAATAACAATAAGAGCTATGTTTAATGATTTAAATGAGGGTCAAGAAAAAGACTCTGAAAAAGTAGATGATATATTTGCTGAAACTGATAATGTTTCAGAAGATAATTCTGCTTCTTCAAAAGAACAAATTGAAACAAAAAAAGTTGGTTTAGCGTCTAACTCAAATAATTCGAATCTAAGCCAAGAACAGCAAGAAAACCCTAAAATTAGCTATGACGAACCCGAAGAAGGTAGTGGTAATAGTAAGTGGTTAAAGATTGCTATTATTGTGGTAGTGGCTGCTATTGTTTTATTAGGTGGTTATTTAGTATATTCTAAATTTATCGCACCCGATAATGTAAAAAATATTGATAATAACAATAACCAAGATGTTACAAATGGTAATAATGATGAAGGTGATGTAAACAACGATAATAATGGAAATGATAACAATGACGCAAATCAAGAAAACAATAACGGAGAGGATAATTTTGTAGATCCTGTAACTGATGTAGATGAAGAAGAAGAAGATGAAGTAGATCTGCAAAACACTGATACTGACGAAGATGGTTTAAGTGATTATGAGGAAATTTATATGCACGGAACTGACACAGAAAAAGCTGATAGTGACGAGGATGGATTATCAGATTATGATGAAGTTGTTACTCATAAAACTAATCCTTTAAAACCTGACACAGATGGTGATGGTTTAACTGATTATGATGAGATAAATGAATATAGTACAAATCCAATGGAAAAAGATACTGACAGTGATGGATATTCTGACGGTGAAGAAGTTGAAGCTGGTTACGATCCACTTAATAAACCAGAAGAAGATACTGGTAGTGAAAGTGAATATACTGATGAAGAATTAAAGAATATGGATAGCGACAATGATGGATTATCAGATTATGATGAGATAAATGTACATGGAAGTAATCCAAACAACGAGGACACTGACGGAGATGGTTATCCTGATGGTGAAGAAGTAGAAAATGGTTATTCACCAATTGGCGAATAATAATTTAAGGTATAAATATAATTATTATATTTTCAGCTTATGGATGATAAAAAAAAGAAACAAAATAATTCTAAAAATGGAATTAATTTGTTTAAAAAAAAACAACCAAAAAGATTGTCTCTTAATTTACATACGATGCCTAAAACAGAAACCGGTCATTTTCAAAAATGGCTAGTTTTGGGATTTTTAGTTTTTGTTTAAATCGTTCTTTTAATTCTATTTTTTATATAAACTATGTTTTTTAATAAAAAGAAAAAAAAGAATAATGAGAAAGAACAAGATAATACTGAAAATATTGAAGAAAAAGTAGAAAAAGATTTAATTGTTCATAACATGCCTAAAGAAGATTCTCTTCAGGGTAAAACTTCTAATCCAGTTTCGGCTGGAAAGGTTAGTGTATCAAATATTGACAGCTCCGATAAGAAGTCAAAATTAGTTGGTGTTTTAATTATAGTTGGAGGATTAATTTTAATATCTGGCCTTGTTTTCATCACTTACAGATATGCTATTTCTCCAGTAGCAAGAGATGGTAATAATCAAAACAATCAAAATGTAGTTGAAGAAGAACAAAAGGAGGAAAATAATCAGGAGGTCCAAGTAGAAGAAGAGGAAGAAATAATACCAGATGATGAAGTCGAAATTGAAGTACCAGATAAAGAAGAAGTAGCTACTAGTAGTGAAGAAGTAGAAGTGGAAGTTGAGGTTGCTGTTTTAGATAGTGATGATGATGGTTTAACTGATAAAGAGGAAATAATATTAGGAACAAACTTAAATGTTTTAGATAGTGATGATGACAGTTATAGTGATTTACAAGAAGTACAAAATTTATATGACCCTATTAGTTCTGAAAGATTAGAGGATAATGAGAATATAGAAACATATGTTAATGATGTTTATTCTTTAAGCTTTTTATACCCAAATGATTGGCAAATTAAAAACAATGAGAATGAATTATTTATTCTAGAAACCCTTAAGTCTTCATTTGTTCAATTATCAATTTCTGATAATGTTGATAATCAAGGAATACTTAGTTGGTATGAAACAACTTTTTCACAAAGCAATATTGATCAAGATAGTATAATTGATAAGGATAATTTTGAAGGAGTTATTGGAAGAGATGGTTTAAATGTTTATTTAACAGATAGTAGTAGAGAGTATATTTATGTACTATCATACACACCAGGAGAAGAAGAAGGCTTGGCATTTGAAAACATCTTTGAAATGATGATTAACTCACTTAAAACATCAGATAACAGCGGTGAATAATATTTAAACAAAGCTATTTAAAAGATTGTTATATAAAATTGTTATACAAGATTATACAAAAAAAGGATGTTTTAAAACATCCTTTTTTCTTTTTTTGTCTCTTTTTAAATCTAAACAAGTTTAGATCTTAATTTTAAATTATTTTCCAATAATTTTATCAACTAATCCATATGATTTAGCTTTGTCTGCTGTCATGAAATTATCACGATCACTGTCTTTTTCTACATCACTAAAGTTTTTACCAGTGTGTTTAGCTAGAATTTTATTTAGCTTCTCTTTTGTTTTTAGAATGTGTTCTGCATGAATTTTAATATCAGAAGCTTGGCCTTCAGTACCACCCATTACTTGATGAATCATTACTTCGCTGTTTGGAAGAATAAATCTTTTTCCTTTCTTTCCAGCAGCTAGCAATATTGAGGCCATTGAGGCTGCCATTCCAACACAGATTGTAGACACGTTAGCATTAATATAATTCATAGTATCATATATAGCTAACCCAGCGTTTACTGAGCCTCCTGGTGAATTAATGTAGAACTTAATATCTTGATCTTTGTTTTCTGCGTCTAAAAAAAGTAGTTGAGCGATGATAATATTTGCTACATGATCATCAATAGCTTCTCCTAAAAAAATTATTCTATCTTTTAGAAGTCTTGAATATATATCATAAGCTCTTTCTGTTTGTCCTTCTTTTTCTATCACAGTTGGTATTAATGGCATAAAATTATAATTAGTTTGTAATTTAACTTAAATTATAGAGCAAACAAGGCTTTTTGTAAAGAAAGAAGACTAATTTTTTATTTAAAGGCTTGATTTTTAAAAATATTTATTCTAAGATGAAATATAGTTTGAAAATAAGTGATAAAGAAAGCTTTTCCTTTAAGGGGAAGCATCTTTTTTAAAATTAATATGTCTTTAAATCAAAAAGTTTCGAAAATTTCGGCCAAGGGTCGTATGTGGTGGGTTTTTTCAGTAGTTATGATTTTGTTATTAACAACTTTAGTGGTTGTATCAGGAGAATCATATAACAATTTTTCTAAAAGTGTGGCTGAAAAGACTAATGATGTAGTTGTTTTACCAACAATTGAAAAACCTTTAGAATTTAACCTTGGTTTAGATTTAAAAGGTGGTGCTCATTTAGTGTATAAAGCTGATATGAGTGGTATTGAAGAAGCTGATAGGTCTAATGCTCTTGAATCTGTAAGAGATGTAATTGAAAGAAGGGTTAATGCCTTTGGTGTTAGTGAACCTTTAGTTCAAGCCAATAGAACTTCATCTGGTGATTATAGAATAATTGCTGAATTAGCTGGTATTAAGAATGTTGAGGAGGCAATTGATATGATTGGTGAAACACCAATTTTAGAATTTAAAGAAGAAAACAGAGAAGTTGTTAATGAGCTTCAAAACGAAATTGACAAAGCACAGCAGGAACAAGTAGAAGAATCTACTGCAACCAGTACTTCAACTGAAACAAGTACCTCCACTGAAATAGGTACTACTTCTAAAGACATGCTAGATATCAATTTAGGTGACAATGAAGGCGCTCAAGAAATAAGTGTTGAAGATGGAGTAGCTCAAGCAGATTTTGATATTGATAAGATGTTAGCAGAAAAACAAGAAGCAGGAGAACTAGATGATATGTGGGTCACAACTGATTTAACTGGTAAATATTTAAAAAGAGCTAGTGTTCAATTTAATCCAAATGACGGATCACCAGAAGTATCCTTAGAATTTGATAGTGAAGGATCTGATTTATTTGCCGAAATTACTGATAGAAACATTGGTAGACCAGTAGCAATATTTTTAGATGGTTTACCTATTAATGTTCCAAATGTTAATGAAAAAATAACCGGAGGAAAAGCACAAATATCTGGTAATTTTACTCTTGAAGAAGCTAAAGATTTAGTTACTAGACTTAACTCTGGAGCTCTTCCTGTACCAATATCACTTGAATCACAAAAAACAGTTGAAGCCAGTTTAGGTGCTGCTTCAATTAAAAAAAGTTTAAAAGCAGGAATTATTGGTTTAATCCTAGTTTCAATCTTCTTAATGATTGTTTATAGATGGCCAGGATTCTTATCAATCTTTTCTTTGGCAGTTTATGGTTTAAGTGTACTTGCAATCTTTAAAGCTCTACCAGTTTGGCTAGCAGTAGCTTTAATTGCTCTTATGATAGCCTTGCTTTTCTATATTTTTAATGAGTTAAAAATATTTACTGCTTCCTTAGCCTTCTTGTTTGGAATCTTTGGATTATTACTATTTTTCTATGCTTTAAAACCAATTACCCTAACAGTAGCGGGAATTGCCGGATTTGTTCTATCACTAGGAATGGCAGTTGATGCTAATGTTTTAATCTTCTCTCGTATTAAAGAAGAGTTTAGAAATGGAAAATCAATTAAATTAGCTATTGATGAAGGGTTTAGAAAAGCTTGGCCTTCAATTAGAGATGGAAACTTTTCAACCATTTTAACTTGTTTGATATTAATGTATTTTGGTACTTCAACTATACAAGGTTTTGGAACTACTCTATTTATTGGAATTATAGTTTCATTATTTAGTGCTATTGTAGTTACCAGAGTTTTAATGATAATTTCCAGCGGTTCATTTTTAGAGAAAAGACCATGGATTTTAGGACTTAAGAAAAATAATAAATTAGATAAATAAAAGAGATTAAAGCAAATTATATGCTACAAATTATAAAAAACAGAAAAATATTTCTAACCATATCTGGACTGCTAGTTACTACTTCAATTATATTTTTATCTCTTTGGGGTTTAAATTTTGGTATTGATTTTCAAGGAGGAAGTTTACTAGAGGTCAGATACGATGGTTATCAGCCAAGTATTGCTGAAATTCAAGAAAACTTACAAGACGTTGAAGTTAATAATTTAATTATTCAGCCCACACAAGATTCATATATCTTGAGATTTAAAGAAAATTCAGAAGATATTCACAGAGAAGTTGTAGCTGGATTAAGAGGTATTATCTCAGATAATGAAGAAGCCTCACTTACTGAATTACAATTTAATTCTGTTGGTCCTTCAATTGGTAATGAACTTAAAAGCAAATCCTTTAATGCAGTAGTTATTGCCTTAATAATGATTATTATTTTTATCTCTTTTGCTTTTAGAAAAGTTTCTCTTCCAGTTTCTTCCTGGAAATACGGAGTAGCTTCAATTATTGCTCTTGCTCATGATGTTATTATCACCCTAGGTTTATTCTCATTTTTAGGTTATTTCTATGGAGTTGAAATTAACACCCCTTTTATTGCCGCTATATTAACAATTCTTGGTTATAGTATCAATGATACAATTGTTGTCTTTGATAGAGTTAGAGATAATCTACCGAAGAGCAAACAAACCTTTGCTGACACAGTTAACATGAGTTTAAATCAAACTCTAGGTAGATCTCTTAGTACTTCAACAACTACAATTCTAGCTCTTTTATCTATTTATTTCTTTGGCGGAAATACTATAAAAGATTTCTCACTAGCCTTAACCATTGGTATCTTTATTGGTACATATAGTTCTATATTTGTAGCTAGTCCAGCCCTTGTTATATGGGATAATATTTCTAGAAAAAAGAAAGCAGTAGTTACTGAAGAAGAACAGGTAGAGTAATGGAGAAAGAAAAAAGATAAAGAAAAAAGATAAAGAAAAAAAGAAAATGTATAAAAAAATCACTAAATATTATAGTGATTTTTTTTATTGTTTAGTTATAGATACTTTGCTATAATTTTAATATGAAAAACAACATTATTTCTAGTATAATAACTAAGTTTAATAGCTTACATAGTTTTAGTAAACAAAAGGTATCATACTTATCAATTTTAGATAAGTTAATTTCCTTTTTTATTTTTAGTGGGATATTTCTTTTTCCGCTAATTTTTTCTGTATTTTTACAAACTGGTAATACTTTTGCATTATACAAGTTAACATTTTTAAAGGTATATATAATAATATTGTTCTTTTTATTTGTAATTCGAGAAGTTAGTCAAATATCTCCAATTTGGTCTAAGTTTAAAAAAATATTTAAAAAATATTATTTATTTCCTACTTTATTTATAGTTTTGTTTGGGGTAAGTATTTTGTTTTCTTCAGATATTACTACTAGTTTTTTTGGAAAAATTGATAGACAACAAGGTTATTTAAGCTATATTTTATATTTTCTTTGGTTTGTTTTCTTAAGCTTAGAGTTAATTAGAAATAAGTCCTTAAAAAGAAAGTCTAATTTAAATCTATATTTATTCAGTTTTGTGTTATCTGGTTTTATAGCTTCTCTTTATGGAATAATGCAATATTTAGGTATTGATTTTTACACGTGGTCTGAGGAGCCTTTTATAACCAAAAGAGCTTTTTCAAGTCTTGGTCAACCTAATTTTTTTGCATCCTGGCTACTTTTAGTCTTACCACTTAGTGTAGCTCTTGGTGTAAAGGCAAAAAAATATAAAACAAAAATATTTTTATTTTTTGTAAGTTTTATTAACTTATTAGCATTATTTACAACTGGAAGTAGGGCAGCGTGGCTGGCTTTAATTTTTATTTTTTTCCTTATTTTTATTAAATTAATAGTAATTAAAAAAATATCTGTTAAAGGTAAGATTATTTCAATTGTTTTCATTATACTTTTTACCCTTAGTTCGCTTTACTTAATCGAGCAACAAATACCAGGAAGAATTTCACAAATGTTTGATATTAAAAAGGGTAGTACTAGTGCTCGGGTTGACTTTTATTCAGTAGCAGCTGAGGCAATTTCTAAAAAACCAATTGTTGGTTATGGTGTTGAAAATATACAACAAACCTATGTTGGTTATTATGATGCCAGTTGGGGAGTTCATAGTGACGTTAACCAAGTCCCTGATAGAGCTCATAATTTAATTCTTGATATTTTAATGGCTGGAGGAATAATATTATTTATTGCTTATACTTTTCTTTATTTTGATTTTTATAGAAAATATAAATATAGTTTAATTGGTAATAACAATAGACTTGTTGTTAATGCTTTTTTTCTAGGAGTTTCTGCTTATTTACTGTCTCTTTTATTTGGTTTTTCTATTCCCTCAGGTGAACTTTATTTCTTTTCATATTTAGCAATTTTAACTTATTTTACTTTTTCAAGTAATTTTAAAG